>JAUHYX010000146.1 GCA_030426285.1 bacterium | reverse complement strand
CCGTGTGAAAGCCAACACTGAATATGTTTTTCACTCCCCCTTTGCCTGGAATCTTCGCACACTTGAGTCGCCATTGCCGGGGCCCTTGGAAAGCGTGAATTACCATTCAACACAATGGTATCCAAGAATCTTGATCACTGAACATCCAACAAAAACACAGCTCCAAATCGTAGACAACGCAATAGAAAGACAAGTAACCTACGCAGACATACCGCTGTCAAAACTTTATGTAGACATGTCGCCCGGGAAGCAACTACTGCAGGATGGTGTCGATCAACTCACCGACTCAACTCTGAGTTATGTCATGAGTCCCGAAGAAGAGATTTCCGACATGAACTGGCAAGAAGTTGGCGTTTTTTGCGACGCATTTCCATACACGAAAAGACTAGATTTGGGTGTATGTGGTCTACAAGCTCCGGGCAAGGTCACGCATCTCACTCGTCATCTTCAGGTTGACACAATCACAGTGAAGATTAAGCCAGCAATGCACATCCCTTTAGGTCTAGATTCAATAACTGTAGATTCAGATACGCAGACCACCCGAGTTCTCAATGCATCAGACTTTCTGCAGAATGAATTGCTACCAGGCCATAAATACGAACTTCAGGTAGAAATCACAGGAACTCAGCTTTTTGATGCATATGATGACATTACTCTCTGGCATAGCCAATGTTCTCAAGACAGCACCGTTATTCCCTTCCACATGAAAACATATGGGCATCCTGAAGACTGTGAACTCGAAATTCCATTAATCGTCGGTATTACGGTTCCACAATCAACAACGGTTGAGAGATCATTCGATATCCTCAACAAGGGTACAACAATTGCTCGCATTGATTCACTTGTGTTTCAAGACAATACCGGAAGTTTTGAACTTGTAACCCAGTTGCCACATTCTTCGTTTGATTTACTCGGTCTTCAAGACAGGCAATTTACTGTTCGATTTGTCGCAAGTGAGCCGGGAACGGTCGAAGCGCAATTCATTGTATATTCTCCTTGCTTAGATGAACCATGGACCATCACCCTCCGTGGTGAAAGTACACCGATTTCAGTTAACGAAAGTCGTGATCAAGCCTTTGCTCATATTTCTCCGCATCCAGTGGTAGACCAATCGTTCTTGTATTTTGAGGATAGTTCCGATGGCACCACAACGATTACATGGTTTAGATTGGCAGGTAGACAACATGGCGAAGTTCTTGTCATAAACAATTGCAATCAGACCGTTCAAATTCCAAACACACTTTCGTCTGGACTCTGGTTTGCGAGAATTGAAAACAAAGCAGGCGTTAAGGTAGTGCCATTTGTCGTCCAATAGTAACTACAATCGGTACATACACTTTCGTATTGATATTTCGAACTACAGGTATTAGCTTCCTCCTTTCGTTATTCTCATTTGGAGGGTATTCCTGTGGTAAAAAAAATCGCAGCCATTGTGTGTTTTGTGGCCGGTATTGGAACAATTATTTGGATGCAAGCGAAGCCTCAAGCAAATTCTAAAGGAACAACAAAACATAATTCTTTTGACTTTAAACAGCAACTAGGAAGAGGCACATCTGATACCTCGCGGAAGAAAACTGACAGTGTTAAATTCAGAATGTCATCCAGCAAGTCAAGGGTTGTAGACTATGAATTCACACCTATCATCTTCAGTGATTTGACTCTCGACCTACCGGATTCCATAATTCAGCCACTGCAAGCTGACTCTACAAACAACGATACCACAAGGTAAGCTGATGTTGTTCAACATTCTTGATGAGATTCTGAACATCACAATTCCTGTTGGGATTTTAGTCTTCACGTTTGTACCTATGGAGCGCGTCTTCCCGGCCAAACCTGGGCAGAAGTTTTTTCGTCCAGGATGGCGCTTGGATATGCTGTTTTTAATTGGGCAATACGTGATTTGGAGCGGAGCTGTGTTTTGGATTCTCGCCCAGGTAGATGATTTGCTGTATTCAATTGGTCCGGTCGCAGTACAAAGCACTGTTCGTCAATGGCCGCTCTGGGTCCAAGCAATTGTCGTGGTACTTGCGAGCGACATGCTTATTTACTGGGGACATAGACTTCAACACAGCAATGAATTTTTGTGGCGTTTTCACAAAACGCATCACACGGCCGAGCATCTAGATTGGTTGGCTGCACATCGCGAACATCCGCTGGATACTGTGTACACGGTGGGACTAATCAACTTGCCAGCCATGATCCTTGGCTTTCCTCTGGAAACAATCATCATTGTTATCGCATTTCGAGGCGTGTGGGCGATCTATCTTCATTCAAATGTGCGGCTCAATATCGGTCCGCTCAAGTACATTATCGGATGCCCAGAGTTGCACCATTGGCATCATGACCTCGACCGTCGTGCTGGAAACTACGCCAACCTATCGCCACTGATGGATATACTTTTTGGCACGTTTAAACTTCCAGATCATGAACCAGAACAATTTGGTGTAAGCGAACCTTCCCCGTCATCGTATGTGGGCCATTTAGCTGAACCGCTCGTTCCCAAGCAGTTGATGCATCGTCAGAGTAAGTTCTGAGAGTACTTCTGTTTCGATTGGACACTCAAAACCGGCATGTAATCAACAACATGCGCTGTCCAAACACTCCGATGGCTTGGTACGAATTGGTATCCCAACGGTATATTGGAGCTGAGATATAATCACACATGGGGCTTGTGAAGAGTTTACCTGAGTCGTAATCTCGTACAACCATTGTGCTGGTATTGCTGTACGATATTGTGGTGTTTTGCGGGTTCTTAGCAACCTTTGTATCCTCACCAATTTGAGCTGTGAGCCAGTGTGTAATTCCATCGATATTGATGAAACAATCTAAATCCGTGCATCCAAGAGTGTATAATTTGGTGCCATCACTCGTGAATTTCGGTGCGGAAGCTACGCCATTCACGCCGTATTCCGCTCCAGAGAACACTATGGTATTATTGCCAAATTCTGAAGCGATGCAGGCATACAAGGGTTCCGTTGGGTGCAGCGATAATTGGTACATGGCCTCAAAACTTCGCGATAAAAATGCTCCTTCATACTGTTCGTTATATAGCGCAACTTGCTGTGAACTGCCATCACTCACGATAAAGGCGGCTGTGTTGCCAGAATGGTTAATTGCCGCTTCGGTGACGTCCTTAAACCTATCTCCAGTGTCCTCTTCTCCAATCACAATATCCCAAGTCCCACCGATTTTACCTGCATACACCATCTCGCCCCGATTTGTGAAGCCAGCTCCAACAATTTCATCATACATATAGCCTTCACTGCCTTCAACAACTACTGACTTTCCCCCACTCACACCAGTTGTCCAAGCCACTCGGCGACCGCCAGGACTTATCCACCACTGGCCTGAAAAGCCTGCCATATCTACCTGGCTTTGTGGTTCTATAGATTGATTTGACATGCGATTGCCCAAACTTTCTGTGTCGGAAATAGAAAAGCGAATCACCTTTTTATCCGCAGCAATGCCAATCACAGCCGCCAGCACATTGCTTTGATTCGTCCATCGAATGTCCACAATACTGTCATTGCCTGCCACAAATGTGCCTACATCTGTGACCAGAATGTGCTGACCCGACTTCACCAAACGAGCAGCCCAGTGCGCTCCATTTGGTGAGAATACAGGTGCATACATCTGCTCTCCGCGTCCAACAACTTCACCATTAATAATGAGGTCTAATGTGCCATCAACCGGACGATACATTCCCCACCATGAGCCGGTAGAATCTATTCCAAAGGATGCGAGAGAACGCGCATTGTCAAACAACAGCTTTTCTTCAAAGCGTTGACCAAATGCTGCCGTGCTGACACACAAAAGAATACCAATGATTTGTAAAACGCGCATACACATGTTCCATTTTTCACAATTCGCTAGGCACAAAAACAACAGCGCCCACGACCAATATACTGATCGTAGGCGCAATCTGTTACAACCGATTCAAGAACCTTTTGGTTAGGCGGCTCCTGACATGGCCTCATTTACTTTCTGAGCGGCTGTCTTCAATGTGTCTGCTACAGCAAAATCGAGGTCTGAATTTTCCAAGATTTCACGAGCTTCAACGGCATTTGTACCATCGAGACGCACAATCACAGGAACATGGCAATCAACCTGCTTCACAGCTTCAAGGATACCGTTTGCTACGCGGTCACAGCGCACGATTCCACCAAAGATATTTACCAATACAGCTTTTACATTCACATCGCTAAGCATGATACGAAATGCATTGGCAATACGCTCAACATTTGCTCCACCACCAACGTCCAAAAAGTTGGCTGGCTCACCACCGGCGAGTTTGATAATGTCCATTGTACCCATTGCCAAGCCGGCACCGTTCACCATACAGCCAACGTTTCCGTCGAGCTTGATGTAGTTCAAGTCGTACTTGCTCGCTTCAATTTCCAATGGCTCTTCTTCTGACAAGTCACGCAATTCTGCAATTGCAGGATGGCGGTACAGCGCGTTGTCGTCGAAGTTTACTTTTGCATCAAGTGCATACACTTCTTGTTCTTTTGTCACGACCAATGGATTGATCTCGACCATTGAACCGTCGAGGTCTTCATAAGCGCGAACCAAGTTTGTGATCAGCTTGATGAAGCTCTTAAGAGCGGCGCCAGACAATCCGAGGTTAAAACCGAGGCGGCGTGCCTGATACCCTTGGAAACCAATGGCTGGGTCAATGTGCTCTTTTACAATTTTTTCTGGAGTCTTCTCAGCTACTTCTTCAATCTCCATTCCACCTTCGGTAGACGCCATGATAAGATTGCGCGAGTTGCTGCGATCTAGCAACATGCTGAGATACAATTCATTTTCAATATTCAATCCCTGCTCAACGAGCAAGCGATTCACAACCTTTCCACTCTCTCCTGTCTGGATCGTTACGAGTGTGTTGCCGAGAGTTTTTTCTGCCAATTCTTTCACGCGGGCTTCTAGATCGCCACCAACAACAACAGTCACACCGCGAACAGCTGATCCGTCTGCCAACGTAATCGCCTCGCGAGTTTCCGTGTCTACGATGTGTCCCTTTCCGCGACCACCGGCATGAATTTGAGATTTAACAACGACCACGTTGTGACCTTGTGCTGCGAACTCGCGAGCCGCTTCAGCTGCTTCTTCTACTGTAAATGCTACTTTTCCGTCCGGAACCGGAACATCGAACTTGCGTAACAGAGCCTTTGCCTGATGCTCGTGAATATTCATGCCGTATACCACATAAGTATGAGTGAAAAAAGTTGTTGCGTCACCGAATTGGTGTACAGATTCGCAAATTACACTTTTAATGTCGATATTAAAAGTCGAGACCAACATCAGAGAAAGTGCAACCATTACCTGCTTCCGTACGTTACAAGCATTCTATGGCAACTATTTCCCGTACAATCCGCACGCGCTACACCGCCGATGAGATGCGTTCGTATATCTCATCAATGATCGAACAACGCAAAGAATTGCGCGCTGTGCGCAATGGTTTTTCATGGCAGGAGTCGCGTTTGACTATTCTCACTAGATTCGTCACCGGTACTGTTGACCTCGAAGACTACTGCGTTGTTCTCGATTTACAGGTCTCTCTGTTGGGCAAATTCCTGACAAAACGCCTTGAGAGCACGATTGACAGCGAGGCGAAAAAGCTAAAAGAATAGCTTGCTGTTGAAAACTCATCCTGCTTTTGATGCGCGAAATTGGTAGATTTCAGGCCGGTTTTTGCGTATTGGCTTTTGAGTAGTCCCATGTCCCAATTTGTACACCTCCACAACCACACACACTATTCCTTGCTCGATGGTGCCTGTACCCCCAAACAGTTGGTGCAAGCCGCAGCAGCAGATGGTCAAACTGCACTTGCAATGACAGATCACGGCGTGATGTTTGGCGCTATGGAATTCTTCAAACTCTGTAACAAAAACAATATCAAGCCGATTATTGGATGTGAGGTATATGTTGCCGTTGGGTCGAGATTTGACAAAACGGCACGCAAGGGTCCCAACAAAACACGCAACTACTATCACCTTGTACTGTTAGCAAAAAATCAGACCGGATACCGCAATCTCATCAAAATGGTGAGTCTAGGTCACACAGAAGGGTTTTATTACAAACCGCGCATCGATAGAGAGCTGCTCGAGAAACACTCAGAAGGTTTAGTGGCATTGTCAGCCTGCGCCGGTGGTGTTGTGTCCGCTCATGTTGTTGATGGAAAACTCGACAAGGCTCGCGAAGCTGCTATGTGGTACAAGCAGGTTTTTGGCGACGATTTCTATCTGGAAATTCAAGATCACAATCTTGTTATCGATCCGCCTATCATGGAACATGTTCCCGTGTTGGCCGGTGAATTGGGTATCAAACTCATAGCGACCAACGATTGCCACTACGTAGAGAAAAACCACGCCGTTGCCCACAATGTACTGCTGCATATCAAGGATGTGTCTGCCGCAAATTCCGGCAAAGTAGACGTCACAAAATTGCGCTATCAACAACCGGAATTCTATTTGAAGTCTCAAACTGAAATGTTGGAGATTTTCAAAGATTACCCCGATGCAATTGCCAACACGCTAGAAGTTGCCGAGAAGTGCAATTTCGAGTTTGAAAACAAGTTGCACATGCCGGTATTCCCCATTCCAGAGGAATCACCTTCTGAAACGCTAGAGGAGTACTTGCGCGAGATTACGTACAAGGGGTTGGAAATGCGCTATGGCGACATCCCTGATGATGCCCGAAAGCGCGCTGACTACGAATTGGATGTTATCAACTCCATGGGGTACCCCGGCTACTTTCTCATTGTTGAGGATTTCATTCGCGCGGCGCGCGATCTAGGAGTTTCCGTGGGCCCTGGACGTGGTTCCGCCGCCGGTTCGCTCGTGGCCTATGCCCTGGAAATCACCAATGTTGATCCACTCAAGTACGACTTGCTGTTTGAGCGATTTCTCAATCCTGATCGTGTTTCGATGCCGGATATTGACATCGATTTTAACGATGAAAAGCGCGAACGCGTCATCGACTACTGTCGCGAAAAATACGGTCCCGAGACAGTGGCGCAGATCATTACATTTGGTACCCTCTCCACTCGTGCTGTTATCAAAGATGTTGGGCGCGTGCTCGGCGTTCCACTCTTTGAGGTGGAAAAAATCACCAAAAACATTCCGGTTGTGTTTGGACGCGCTACACCGCTGAAAGAATCGCTTGAACTGCCAGAACTGCGCTGGGTGAAGCAAAGTCCGGATCCGAAAATCAAACAAATGATCGAGTACTCACTTTTACTCGAAGGCTTCTGTAGAAACACGTCGTTGCACGCAGCTGGTGTTGTGATTGCTCCGGGCGATGTATCAGATTTTGTGCCGCTCTACAAAACCCCAACATCGGAATTAGCCACACAATTCAACATGAATGACCTTGAAGAGGCCGGGTTGTTGAAGATGGACTTTCTAGGGTTGCGGACGTTGTCGATCATCGATAAAACATTGGAGATGGTTCAACATCGCCACGATATTGAAATAGATATCGACGAGATTGATATCAATGACAAGGACACATTCGAACTGTTTGGCAATGGTCGCACGGTTTCAGTGTTCCAGTTTGAATCTGAGCCAATGCAGAAATCCCTGCGCATGCTCAAACCAAACTCGCTCGAAGACTTAACGGCAATGAACGCCCTGTACCGCCCAGGTCCGATGGCAAATATTCCCGAATTTTGCGATCGTAAGCACGGACGCAAACCAATCGAGTACTTGCACCCGATCATGGAGCCTGCGCTCAAGAACACGTATGGAATCATTGTGTATCAAGAGCAAGTAATGCAGCTCGTGCGCGATGTGGCTGGCTTTACGCTTGCACAAGCAGATATTCTGCGGCGTGCCATGGGTAAAAAGAAGCTCGATGTCATGGCCGAACAGAAAGAAGTGTTCATCGAAGGGGCTGCCAAACGCGACATCAATGCCAAGCTAGCCAATGAAATATTTGAATTGATCGAAAAGTTTGCCTCGTATGGTTTCAACAAATCCCATGCCCTTGCCTATTCTTACTTGGCATTTCAAACGGCATGGCTCAAGACGCATTACACAGCTGAGTTTTTCTCGGCCAACTTGACGGCTGAAATGAATTCGCTGGACAAGATTGTGCAGATTATCGACGACGCCAAAACCTTTGGAATTGAAGTATTGCCGCCTGATGTCAATGAATCGCTAGCAGTTTTTGCTCCTGTGAGTGACACGGAAATACGATATGGTCTTGCGGCAACCAAAAACTTAGGCGTAGGACCAGTTCAGGCGATTATCGACGCTCGCGAAGAAGCTCCTTTTACCTCATTTTTTGATTTCGTCACTCGCGTTGATTCCAAGAGTGTCAACAAACGCTGTTTAGAAGCACTGATTTGCTCGGGTGCGTTTGACAGTTTGGGCAATGGGACACGGGAACAATACTTGGAAGTTCTCGACGAAGCGATTCGTTTCGCCCAAGCGCAGAGTAAATCTGGCGAGTCAAATATGGACTCACTTTTTGGCGGAGAATCAGAAGAGTCAGCCGTGCGCGAACCAGTTCTTCCCGACGTACTGCCATGGACTCCAATTGAGCGCTTAAAACGCGAACGCGAATATCTCAATTTTTATGTGAGTGGGCATCCGTTGGACAAGTATCGCCCACATGTAACCTCCCTCGCTACCCTCATGCTCGGTGAGCGAGAAGAAAGCAAAATTGGTGGTACGAGTCGCGTATGTGGCATCGTAACAGCCATAAGAACAAAGCTTGACAAGCGAGAGAACCAGATAGCATTTGTCACTATCGAAGATTTCACCGGCAAAGCTGAGTGTATATTTTGGAGCGATGCATGGGCGCAATTCCGCGAAACGGTAACGCAAGACAGTATTCTCATGATGGTGGGACGCAGCGACCTTAATGGTTCAGATTCGCTAAAGGTGATCGTCGAAGAAGTGATGACGTTGCCAGAAGCAGTGCAGCGCTATGCCCAGGCACTCACTGTACGCGTGCAGCGCGAAGAAACCGATCCAAATCTCATTCAGCAGGCAGCGGAGATTGCAAGGAACAATCCCGGATCAACGCCACTGTGGTTTTCGGTGTATCAACCAGACACAACGCTTGGTGCGAGATACAAATCACAAGAGCCAACTATCAACATGGAAGAAGACGTTATTGTCGAATTGATGCGTCTGTTTGGCAGTAGAAATGTTCAGTTTATGGGTAAAAATTAAAGTGCATTGTTCGAGCTAGTGCATTCGAGTAATTTTGTGCGTTGTCATTCGTCACTCGAACAGAATCATCGCAAAGAGAAGAGATCAATATATGTGTGGAATAGTAGGATACATTGGCAAGCGCAGTGCAGCAGACATCATTGTTAGCGGCTTGCGTCGCCTAGAATATCGCGGTTACGACTCAGCGGGAACTGCATTGTTGTCGCCAACGGGC
>JAUHYX010000145.1 GCA_030426285.1 bacterium | reverse complement strand
ATAGAAACTTAATACAGGATTGTGCACATGGAAGATGGATTCTCCTCCGTAGTTATATTGGCAGGTATCGGGGTGTTCGCAGCCTTTTTTATCCTGTTGGTCATCAGTAAACTCCTTTTGATTTGTCACCCAAACGAGGTGATAGTGCTTTCAGGACGCAAGCGTACGCTGCCAAGTGGCGATGTGGTTGGCTACCGCCTAATTCGCGGCGGACGAGCCGTGCGCATACCTTTGATTGAGAAAGCTGCGCGGATGTCGCTCGAAACAATTCCGTTGGACCTCACAATTCAGAATGCCTACTCAAAAGGTGGGATTCCCCTGATTGTCGACGCCATTGCCAACGTGAAGGTAGATAGCAATGAACCTACGTTCGGCAATGCCGTAGAGCGTTTTCTCGGGCGCAATGAAGAAGAAATTCATCAGATCGCGAAAGACACGCTCGAAGGTAACTTGCGCGGAGTTCTCGCTACGCTGACTCCTGAAGAAGTAAACGAAGATCGCCTTAAGTTTGCGCAGTCGCTCATCGAAGAAGCAGACAATGACTTGCAGCAACTTGGCTTGCAGCTCGACACATTGAAAATCACGAATATCTCGGATGATGCCGGATATCTGGACTCAATCGGACGCCGCAAAACAGCGGAAGTTATTTCTGAAGCCCGTAAGGCAGAAGCAGAAAAAACAGCCGAAGCTGAAGAAACAGAGGCTATTTCGAGGAGAAATGCAGAGCTTGTTAAGGCAAAATCAGAGCAAGAAATTCGCAATGCACAGATTGAAGCAAATAAGTCAGTTCAAGTAGAAGATGCACGAGCAAATCAGACGATTGAAGAAGAAACTAACAATTTGCGCGTGAAGAAAGCCGAACTCGAACGCATTGCAATTGAAAAGGAAAAACAAGCACTTGTTGCAGGTGAAAAAGCAGAAGCCAAATACCGTCAAGAACTCGAAGACGAACGCATTATCTTACAACGCAAGAAGTTGGAAGCCGATGTTATTGAGCCAGCACGTGCAGAAAAAGAAGCCCAAGAATTGCGCGCAATTGGTGAAGCGGCCAAGATTCGCGAAAACGGTGAAGCCCAACTCGCTGTTGTGAAAGAAATGATCGCACGCTACAAAGAGGCTGGCAAAGACGGCGAGAAAATCTTTGTTCTCAACATGTTGCCGGACATCATTGAGCAACTCGTGAGTACTGTGAGTCAGGTGGAAATCGACAAGCTCAGTATTATAGACAATGGCGGCGGATCTGGTGGTGGATCCGGAATTTCGAATATTGTGAACCAAATGCCAGGTGCAGTTCTGACACTTGCTGAAACCCTCAACAATGCCACAGGAATTGACATTTTAGGCATTATTAAAGACACAGCAAGCGGACGTAACGTAGAGGAATTCACAGATATCGAAGACATTATTGAATTCACTCCAGCGACTGATACTTCAGATGATGCACAATCGCGTGATGATTAAACGTTGACAACATCTACGCATATGAAATTTGAAATGTTGGGGGTAGCTCAAGACGCGGGCTACCCCCATCCTTTTTGCCATTTGCCATGTTGTAATGCCGTGCGTCAGGGGCAGGCCTTGGAGCAGTTGCCAGCCGCTGCGGCACTAATATCTACCGGCCGATCCATATTGTTCGATGCGACTCCCGCATTGCCGCAACAACTAGAGCTCCTGCCATGTTTTCCCGAAGCAATTTTCTTGACGCATGCGCATATAGGTCACTATACCGGTCTTATGTACTTGGGACGAGAAGCAACGAATACACACAATACTCCTGTGTATTGTTCGGAATCAATGGCAACATTCTTGAGACAGAACGCGCCATGGAGTCAACTCGTTGAACTTGCCAACATTGAACTTCGCGTTGTGCATGCGCAAGAGTCCATTCATCTCATTCCAGGTGTTGTGATTCAGCCATTTGAGGTCGTACACAGATCGGAATTCTCCAATACGTATGGCTTCAAGATTCGAACGGAGTCGGAGACGATTGTGTATGTACCCGATGCAGACACGTGGAACGGTTGGCCCATACCATTGCGTGAGATATTAGAGGATGCAACGTCGGCGTATTTAGACTGTACATTTTACAATGCTCATGAATTGCCTGGACGCGATGTCACGCAAATTCCGCACCCATTGGTTGTAGACACATTGAAAGATCCGGTGATTGTAGAGGCGATGCAGCGGATGCAGGTGTACGCAATTCACCTCAACCACACGAACCGCTTATTGCAGCGACAATCGCATCCCGTGCTGCTGAATACCCTATAGTCCTGCCACAAGCTTCAGAAACGGTCGCAGCCTTTTTTCGCAATACTTCTTTTACACGATCTGGTTGCGAGGACGTCACTTCGGCAATGCGCTCAAAACCTGGATTCAATGGGATGCTGCCGTGTTGCAAAAGTGTTCTACCAAACATTCTCTGAGCACTTCCCACAAGCTTCTTCCCTTGCCACTCCAACTCCCAACGAGCTGAGGCCGAAAAACAGGCCGAAGACTCAACTTTTTTGTAGTGTTCCCTAAAATCGGTTTGCTGTTTGGCAAACGAAGCATTCGTTGCGCCAAGAGTTTTCATCGCCCGCAACAAGTCTACATGCACTTCCCGATACACATCGTGTTGGGAAACATCAGGGGGTAAAACACAGGCCAAGCAATAGGTGATTTCGTCTGCGTGGAGAACTGCACGCCCACCTGTAGGTCGGCGAACAACATCGAATCCGCGCTCTTCACAGGCCTTGACATCAATAGAGTCGATGTTTTGAGAATGCCCAAGAGAAACTGCAAAAGGTTGCCAACTATACAACCGCAAAACTGCCGTGCCAGTGTCTGTGGCGTGTTGAGCCAAGTCAAGGTCGCGCTGCATATTGTGTGCACCAGTTCCGACCGCTTCGTCTACCACCGCGACCCTGCACCCCAAGAGTTCATGCAATTGGGAAAGACCAACATTATTTTGGACAGAATTCATCACTGTGGTCAAAAGTAAACATGAATCCATTAAAGCGAGCAATTCTGGAGCAAAAACCGAAAAACATTTCCACCAAATCACTTTTGGCACGGGGTTTGTAATACCGAGGGTAATGGACAACATTTTTACGCTGCGAAGTAACAGCATACCCACTGGGAGCAATGAGACATTTGAGTCTCTGGTCGAAACTGACAACGTTCACATCGAACGCATAATCTCCTGTGGTCAGACCACGCCGGAAGGCACATGGTACGATCAGCCCCGTGATGAGTGGGTTGTTCTGTTGCAAGGAACTGCCCGGATTCAATTTGAAGACGTCGCCGACACCTCTACGCTGCATGCCGGAGAATTTCTCCAGATACAACGTCGGCGGCGTCACCGGGTAGTATTTACAAGTACAGTGCCACCGTGCATCTGGCTTGCTGTCCACTACAAATAACTGAAATACACACAACAAACGGAAGAAGTGTATGCTGCGAATACGATCCTTCTCGTTGCTGTTTAGAATTGCACTCGCAATCTGCGTTGCATTCCTAGTCTCCTCTTGTCAGAGTGGAGTTCGATACGCATCTGGAACTGTTCCCGATCATTTGATAGAGCAGTGGACGGGCACTGATGAGCTGGCAGAATCTACTCCACAAGAGCGCTTTGTAGCAGGAATTGCAGAACAATGGCTAGGCACTCCTTACCACTATGCCGGCAATGACCGTAGTGGCATAGACTGTTCTGGACTCATGGTTCAAGTATTTTCAAAAGCCGGTGTTTCGCTTCCTCGCACATCATCGCAGCAGTTTTCTACCGGAGCTGATGTGAATTCTGACGACCTTCGCATTGGAGATTTGGTGTTCTTCAATCTCTCGGGAGCTGGAATCTCACATGTAGGGGTGTATATTGGCAACAATCATTTTATACACGCATCGTCGAGTCGAGGCGTCGTAAGAGACAACTTATCTGACAGATATTTTTTTCACCGGTTAGCAGGGGCTCGAAGAGTGTTGTAGACTCTGCTTCCACCACCGCAGAAACAACATGCTTTCCGATTGCCACCAACAATTTCTAACCGATTTTCAAGAGCAGCAGTTTCTCACATTGCTGCAAAGCCTACACACCAGTTGCGGACCAATCAATTTCCGTCTTGCCGAGTCACCACTCTTTGCTTCAGAGCGATTTGTGAATTCGGTGGTTGATGCCGCTCGCAGTCTCGTTTTGCAATGCGTACACGACCGGTATATCAAGACAAGCAATCGGTGTTTCGGAGACACCGAGCGGGTACCCGGTGAAGAAGGAGTGCCAACTGTTTCGACGATAGACTTTGCGCTGGCATATCCCGAAGATGGTACTGAGGACATTGTGCCTAGGCTCATAGAGTTGCAGGGCTTCCCCTCAATGTATGGGTTTCAATTTGAGCTCCTCAAAACCATGCACCGTGAGTATGGGTTTTCAGATGAGCTGCGATATCATTTTTACAATTCGGACGATGAGTATATTTCCATGCTCAAGGAATTGCTTGTGGCAGACCAAGATCCGAATGAATGTGTGCTTCTCGAGATCAACCCACTGTCGCAAAAAACACTGCCTGATTTTCTCGTGACTCAAAGACTCACCGGCATGCCATTTGTCGACGCTCGCGAAGTGGAAAAAGAAGGAAACAAGTTGTTCTACCGCAAAGGTGGCAAGCGCATTCAAATAAAACGGATTTTCAACCGGATTCTACTCGATGAGCAGCATGAGCTCAACGAGCAGTTGCCGTTCAATTGGTCGGATGATCTCGACGTACAGTGGGTGTGCCACCCGAACTGGGGAACAAGAATCAGTAAATTCGCATTGCCATGGCTCGAACATCGCACAGTTCCCGAAACGACGTTATTGGAAGACATAGACGACCTGCCTGAAGACTTGGACCAGTGGATCTTAAAACCTTGTTTTTCGTTCGCTGGAAAAGGCGTGAATCTCTCTCCTACTGAAGAGGATATCAAAGCAATTCTACCACAAAACAGATATCGTTGGATGTTGCAGCGCAAAGTCGAGTTCGCGAATGTGTTGCCAACCCCATGGGGCTCAAACAAGGTTGAATTCCGCGTAATGTTGGTGTGGCGCAAGGGTCAGCCCCAACCAGAACCTGCGATGACTCTGATTCGTACCGGACGAGGTCCCATGATGAGCATTCGGCACAACACACATCCGTGGACTGGATCTGGTGGCGTGTTTTTTTCAAAAAGACATATTTCCAACCCGTTTATTTCTTAACTTCGAAGCACTCCAACTCTATGTAACACTCTCATATTCGGCTCACTATGAATATATGGTCTAAAGTCGCTTGTGCGGCTGTTTTTGCAGCGTCTTCACTTTCAATTCCTGCTCAGGAAACCACGATTATTACTGGTTTCGACTATACATTGTATTCAGCTGAATTTGGTCTTACAGGCAACGAAATTCTCACTGCTTCGAGCGGTTCGCCATACGGTGAAGCGGCACAATTTGATGTGTTGACCGCAGAAGAATTGTCGACAGTTGATGCTCACCCAAACTTTACGTACGATGCTGTTTATCAACCAGGTGGCCCTCCTGGATATATCACTGGCGGTTTTGATGGATTGATCATTTATTGGCATCCTGAAAGCAATGACACATTGGTCGGTCATACTGGTGATGTATTGTGTTTGGATTGGAAAGAAAGCCGCATTGCTTCTGGAGCTCGTGACAATTCCGCGCGTGTGTGGAATTCAAGCACAAATGAAGAATTGTACGTTTTTGACCAGCATGCAGGGCCGGTGAATGGTGTTGCACTCACTGAATCTGGGGATATGCTAGCCAGTGCTTGCGCCGATGGAATTGTACGCGTGTTTGATCTCTCAGATGGATCATTAAAATATGAGCTCCAAGGTCATTTTGGCGCTGTCACAGATGTTGTATTCTCGCCAGATGGAAACAGACTTGTCTCAACAAGTACTGACCTTTCTGCAAAAGTTTGGGACATGGAGTCGGGCGCCGAAATCACTACTCTACAAGGCCACAATGGCGAAGTAACGGCTGTTGACTGGGTAGAGAACCGCATCGCTACTTCCTGTGGCGATGCCATTGTGCGCATTTTCGATGCTGAGACGTACGAAGAGCTCTATGCTTTGTCCGGACATCTTGGCCGTGTTTCTGATGTTTCAATTGCCCCTATGGATACGAACCGTTTGGTGTCTATCGGCGCGGACAAACAATGCATTGTTTGGTTCCTAGAGAATGAGGCATTAACAACCCACACAGTTGTTGATCGAGTGCTCAACTTTGGATCTGTAGAAACCGATGAATTCCGCGATACAACACTTTGGTTGACCAATGCAACGGACATCGAAACACCTCTAAACGAATTTGCAATCTCTCCAGAGAATGCTCCATTTAGCCTTGTTGGTGCACTGCCAGAATCAGTACCGGCCATGGATTCAGTTGCAGTAGTGCTGCGCTACGACCCATCCGAAATTGTAGCTGACAGCGCACGCCTGACTGTATCGACCAAGTCTGCTGTCACACCATTTATACTGACACTCAACGGCATGGGTGCTGAACCAACAAGTGTGGAAGATGAAGCTAGTCGATTGTTGGTGTACCCAAATCCTGCGCGCGAAGTGCTGTTTGTTCAGATTCCGGAAAACGCCCTTAGTGACCAGGAATTCGTCATTGTTGACCACGTAGGCAATATCGTTTTAACAGCGCCCATTGGTGCCGATAGTGAAAACTTGATATCGGTCAATCTCACCCAACTAGGGAACGGCGTGTACTTTATTCGTATCGGCAATAGTCTGCAAAAGTTTGTTATCGAACGATAGTAGTTTTACACTGGCTCAACATCTTCCATAAGCGTTCGAGATGCGGTGAAATCGCCCTGAAACTTTTCAGTGTGTTCTCTTTGTAACATAGGAGCAGATTGAACGGCATACACTTCGTAGTCAGCCCTGCTTCTGCAATAGTAGTGTATGGTCACCGTTTGCGTGTCTTTTTCGGTATCGAAATGTTGCCACAGCCGATGTCCTTGAAAGCAACCTGTTGCTAAAACGTCAGGGATGTGGTTGGTGAGCATCCATGTGAGCCATTCGTTGAATCTGTGAGTAGCAACTGAGACTGTAACAGCATAAACCATATAAAACTCCTCTTAAAACGTTCGTTGAATACAGACACATGGGCAAACAACACACTCCCCCGTCATAGTTCCATGCCTTTGTTTTTGCGTTGCAACAACATACAGATGCGCCTTTCGCGATTGCGAGTAAACATCAGAATGCCAGCCGTGCCAGACTTCACAAACTTGAGCTTTCTGCGTATCACGGTCGGCTCAAGGTGAAAGCCTCGTTTCTTGATTTGCGTCCCTGAATCGAGATGGTAGTGTCGAATCAATTTGTTCACAGACTTAAAATCCGCTGACACGATATCTTGAACAACATATTCACGATGCGGAAACCGTACCTGCTCGTTCGCAGATTCAGAAAACCCCAAAGCGATTGTGGTATCAACTCCAACGAGGTGATTGGCCGCGAATGCGTGTGCCAACGTCCCTGTTCGAAGCACCGCCGGATGAGGTTCTATCATTCTAGCTCCCAGTAATTGAGATGCAGGCACTTCTGTGATTTTCTCGGGGCCTAAATCTGGTGGAATCCACCTCACAACCTTGCCATTTGAGGGATCAACGACAACACAAGCAACACGAGGTTTGTTGCAATTGCGCCACAGCACTAGCTCTTGACATTGCCAACCAACGCCAGTGTACTCTCCTACCCAAGCAGTTGGAATGTGCGTTGCCGGAGACACCTTAACTCCTGCCATGTGCGCGCCCGAAGCATGCTCGATAAAGGACAAAGGAGGAGCATAAGATTCAGGATCGACAACGCGCTTATCCTGACTTCTTCGAGACGGATCCGACCATATATTTGCCGGTGGTAGATCTTCAGTTGCTGCGTCAGCACAAATGACATCTACATTGGAGATGCCGCGAACTTGCAAGTTGTGACGTGTGTACTGCACAACCCGTTCATCAATATCAAACGTTGTAACCGACGGAACAACAGCGGCCAATGCGGCGGTATCGATACCGGCACCTGTACAGACTTCTACAACGCAAGAATCTTTCGGAAATTCGGCGGCATGAATGCGAGACAACTTTGGGTGTGAACACTGTTGTAACATCGTGTCCGTAAAGAGAGCGTCCTTGGTCCACGAACCCAAGAACGACGCTTTTATGCGATTCGAAGCTAGCGTTTGCGCCTCTGACAATAGCACAGAATCTGTGCCTGGAAACGCTTTGCGCAGCGCCTCAGCAACACGCAACGGCGTAGTTGTTTGCTGCATCAGAAGCTCTTGAGCAAACGACACAATGTGCAAACCTGTATCAGAAGTAAAGTCAAACATCAATCACCATTGAGTCTCAGAATCTCATATCTATACGTTCGCGCCAAGGATAACACGCTGCATATTCGTATATTTGTCGCTTGACTTTCATTGAAGTGGAAGTCGCTCGACAAACGAAATCTATATTTTTTTCAAAAAATCCCGAGTGGATATATGAAACCGGTAGAAGAAATACGTTCTTCTCTCGAGGCTATGTCCTTGAAGAATGTCGGAGAAATTTATTATAACCTAGGTACAGCAGCTCTTAACGAACACTCCGTTGTGTTCGAAGAAGGTGTGCTGTCTTCACACGGTGCTATGGTAGTTGACACAGGTTCAATTACCGGTCGTTCTGCGAACGACAAGTTCTTGGTTGATGAAGCATCGTCAACTGAAAACGTGTGGTGGGGGGATGTAAACAAGCCGTTCGAACAAGAAAAGTTCAATGCACTGAAAGCAAAGGTATTCGCATACCTGCAGGGTCGTGACGTTTATGTTCGCGATTGCTGGGCCGGTGCCGATGAAGAGTTCCGTTTGCCAGTTCGCATCGTCACTGAATTAGCTTGGCACAGTGTTTTTGCACGCAACATGTTCATCGAAGCTACAGATGCTGAGCTCGACTCATTTGCGCCTGGGTTTACTGTTGTAAACGTACCGGGATTCAAAGCTAATCCGGAAGTTGACGGCACGCGTTCTGAAACAGTCATTCTATTGGACTTCTCTCAGAAGCTTGTGTTGATCTGTGGTACAGAGTATGCAGGTGAAACGAAGAAGTCAATATTCTCTGTGATGAACTACTTGTTGCCATTGCGCAATGTTATGCCAATGCACTGTTCAGCAAACCAGTCTAGCGAAGACGATGTTGCTTTGTTCTTCGGACTTTCAGGGACAGGGAAAACGACGCTTTCAGCCGACCCAGAGCGCCAGCTTATTGGTGACGATGAGCATGGCTGGAGTGACAAGGGTGTCTTCAATTTCGAGGGTGGTTGTTATGCAAAAGTCATCAACCTTTCGAAAGAAGCTGAGCCGATTATCTATGATATGACGCGCACTTTCGGAACATTGCTCGAAAATGTTATCATTGATCCTGAGACTCGTGAAGCAGATTTGTTTGACGGTACGCTTACC
>JAUHYX010000144.1 GCA_030426285.1 bacterium | reverse complement strand
TACGCCTAGCAACCATGTGAGATTTGTGTTGTAAGAACTGTTCAATGTACTCTTCGGTGGAGTGTTTCTTTGATGCAGCTTCCTTTGGCTTTACAAAACTGGAAAGTACCTCATTGTCTACTATCACTTCTGGGTCCAGTGTTGAGGTGATGAGATACTCCATGATTTCTGTGGTGATCCGGTCTAACTCCTTGTTGAGTTTGTGCTGTAGAATTGACCTACCCTTGAGCCTGTGGTTGTTTGTGTCCCAAGAGGAAGCAGGAACCAAGATATTACTGTAAATCCGAAAGCGCTTTCCCTCGTGATGAATCGTGAAGTGGACTCTGGCAAGATCATCCTTGCGGACTCTTGGACTTATATAGGCATGTACTTTTGACATCTCAACAGGGCATAGAAGTAGATTTTGGAGCAACGGATACGACATAACACGAACTAGCAAGGGGTATATTGCAGGCAGTTTTACAGGCAGTATTGCAGGCAGTTTTTAGCGAATTGTTTGGCAACTATTGTTCCGGATTGGAAAATGGTATCTTGAGAATGGCATAAATGCTAGCTTCAATAACGCTATTGGAATTCATTTTATTGAATAAAGCAATTGGTTCAAGTCCTATCTGGCGTACCAAAACACACCCAAACCCCAGTAACCATGCGGTCTCTGGGGTTTTGTGGTTTAAAATGCAGGCAGTTTTACAGGCAGTTCTCTCATGCAGTTTGTTTAGAACGCAATTCTGGATATCTTCCTGTACTTGTTTCAGTTTGGGGTGAAGTGTTATGTCTGAAGTATCATTTGCGGTGAGTCTGGTTTGTTGCGCTACTCTGCTTTTGTCTTGTTCCTCATCCGGATCGAATAATCCATTCGACAACTTGGCCATTGAGAATCAGGAAGGGGTGAAAATAGAGCAACAGTATACGCAAGTACCATATACAACTGAACTAGACTCGAATATTGTTTTTGTGTACTTCTCTGATAGCATCTCTTTTCACTGGAACAATCATACATCCAAAATTGAAGAAGATGCTCATTTGCAGACAGCCCTGTCAAATTTTGATGACCAAAAATGGAGTCTTGTTGCGCAGATTTCAGATTCGACCAGAACTAGTGCTCAAGTGTGTACTGACGACAATAATTTATGTATTGGAGATTTGGCGTTTGCACTGATTGACAGAGTTGTACGATTGCCGTACGCACAACTTCTGCAAAGACAATTCTGCATACTTGAAGGAGGTTGTCCTTTCCCTATAGGATTGTTTGGTGCCGTTCATAGGGATAGAATCTGGGCAGAGCAAAGAATTCGAATGTATCTTGAGACTTCCGAATGATGGAGTTGTTCGAACAAACTTCATGGTGTGAAATGCGCGAGCTGGAGATTTCTCCCTTTTCATTTTGCAATATGCGGCGCTGCCTAAATAGCAAGAAGCAGGAGGTACGGGAGTAGATATAAGGCATTTCAGGAACAACATAGTCGGACTTGAAATACCAATGTGTTTCCTGTGTTTTAAGAAGAATGTAGTAACGGAGACGGTACATGCTTTGGACAAAAAAGAAGCAATTACTTCTTTCTCACTCACTGAGAATGGTATGCGGTCTAGCAACGATATGCTTAATTGGTTTGGTGCTAATTGCGGCAACGAACGACCTTGTATTCGCATCACAGTCTTGGAACTCAGACACTGAGTGTTGCAGGAACATCAATCCGCGCTATCCTGAACAATTGCGAGACTTTATGAAGTCTCATGACGTCGCAGTAGTGGGAACTGTTGTTCGTACCGAGGTATGTATTGATGACAAGTTACACAAAATAAAGCCAGAACGTATTGATAGCATGAATCAAGCAAGTGACCAAGGATATGACTTCGCATTTTATTCAAGGGTGCGCTTTACGACACTCGTAGATAGATGTCTCAAGGGAGGTGTTGAAAGTGACACGTTGTGTGTAGAAGTAACTTGGTGTTATGACGTACTCTCATGCGTTAGGCCAGGAAAAACGTATTTGTTCTTTGGCGATCTTGGGACATTCAAAAATGATCAGGCTCACTGTTCTGAGACTGAACCCCAGAATCCAACACTGTTTGTGTATAGGGACAATGGATTGAGCATAGTAAGAGTTTCAAAGAGCCTAGAAGCTCAATTGGAGAACCTTTGATTACAGGTTGACGCATTGTTATTTTCTAGGTAGCTCCTGATTCGTTTTGTCATCAACTAGTCACCTGATGGCACTGCCGTAACAACAAGAAGCAGGAGGTACGGGAGTAGACCGTGAAAATTCGTGCTGCATATATACTAGGTTTTGTGCGCATAGCCGTCTGTGCGTTGTCTATTGCCTTTGTGAGCTTTTCTCATTCTTCTTCTTTGAACACAAAAGACAATCATGTTGGTACTGACCAAGCAGACAAATACGGTGAAATACACGGAATAGTCGTTGACTCGACGACTTTGAGTCTTTGTTATGTACCACTTCTTCGACTTAAACTTGAATCCAAAGAGTATTCATGTGTGGATTCTATAGCTGCGGGTAAGTTTACAGTTGTTGTTCCAGAAGGGACTTACAATGTCACTGTCGATTTTGGATGGTTTATGACAAAGACAATGCGAAGAATTGAAGTGTCTTCTTCCGATAATGACTCTCTGCTAGTTTTTATGTTCGATGCGTGGACTGGTGCACCAGATTATTTGAAATAGGTTGTTTACATGAAATCCAACAGGAAGAGTATAAAAACAGCATCGCCATTGAAATCTTCGCTTGCTTGGTTCGGTGTGAACATGCTTGTGTTGTCACTAGTGTTGATGATCGCCTGTTGGGAAGAATCACTTGTTGTAATGCGTACAGCAGAATTGTCATTTTTGGATCAATGCTTCGGTTGCTTCCACTATTTCTTTCTCTGGGTTCTACCATATTGGTGGATGCTGCTGTTGTTAGTGTCTGTATTTATCGGCAGCTTAAGGTTTGTATGGCTTAGGATATTCAAGTTACCGCAGTAATCCGGGGTCAGAGCTTCTTGGGTGCCCTTGCTGATGGTGAATGTAGGAACTGTTGAAGTCTAGAATGTTGAATCAGTTTGGTATGGATGCATATGTATAGATGGAAGAATTTGATTTGGGTAGTGTGTGTTGCTGTTCCGCTGTATCTAGTTTACAGCGGGTTTGTGCAAGAACAGACCCCTGATGAGTTTAAGAATGACTTTTTGAGCTACGTCGCAGGATTTAGATTGGCAAAGAAGTTCCTTAGAGTACCTGTCCCACTTTCCTGTAATTGAAAACAGGAATATGTTTGTCGAAATTCTGACTGACCAAAAGAAAGATACGTTCATACGACGTGACGCTGCTTTCGGTCTTGGACGCCTACAAGATACTGCGTCTGTAGACATCATTATCTCTGTTGCCGAAAGGGAAGGTCGAAGCAGTGAATTGAATATACGGCCATATCTTGAGGCCCTATCGTTGATGGGTGGAGACAAGGCAAAGCAGTACGTGCAGAAATTTGAGAATAGCAAAGAACAAACTGTTCGCAAGCTAGTCAGGGAGTTACTTGACAAATGGTGAGAAGAAGCCGCAGCCCCTACAACTCCCGAAACCAAAAGGCTCCGGGGTGGACGGTGCCGGGAAAGGGCGCGGAGTGCAAAATCTCTGTATGGTCTGATGAAAAGTGTTTCTTCGTTAGCGTGAACCTCAACTGAGTTGCCAAGTCTCCGTGCGGACGTATTGCCTTAAGCTTCCACTGCTGGTTTGGTTCCAGGTACACTGAACGCGTGTCATTGCCACAGCCTGACCAATCGCGATATTCGATTGGGCGCCACATCCCGAATTGGTCCTTTGCTTCAAGTACCATATTGAGCTTTGAGCCTTCTGTGTCAAACCACTGACGTTTGTCTGTCGTGTTTTGTACGGTGAACCTAATCGTGTCATTGTCTACGTCGAATGCGGATCCATCTAAGGCAATCTGACAACTGTCTGTGCGATGCGCCGGTGGGTTTTCCATTTCCGTCGCAAAGTACTTAGGCTGTTCACTTCCAAAAATTGGTATATGTTGCGGTAAATCTGGTGATGAGCCACGATAATCTGCGATACCACGCAGATATTCAGGTTTGTTATTCGGTGGTGTTTGCACGGACTTAGACCACACAAATTCTAACTCTTCGTTGAAATATCCTTCTTTGTCTTCTTCGCACACATAGAGCAATTTGTCACTTGCCGCAAACGTATGAGCATAGTTAAAGTTTGTCATTGTGATTGCACTTGTTTCAAAATTCCAGACAATGAACCAATGTCGATTGTATTCTTTTGAGTGCGAAGTTCTGCCCATCATCAACACGTACTTGCCATGACGCTGTACATACTGACTGGGGAAGTCAATGGGAATGATGGGAACTATCGCATGACCATTTGAGTCGAGAACAAGCCAAGTGTCTGGTGTTCTGACCATGTTATAGCCATCACTGAAAATTTGCGCAGAGTCTCCACTCACTTCAAGTACTTTGAAACTCTTGATGTCAATGTCTTGCGCTATTTCTTGTCCATTGGTCGTCAACTGCCAACCTCTTTCAACACTGTCCTTTTGAAAAACGAATCCTCGATGTGTGTACACCGAGTCTTTGCGATAACGCGAAGATCTTGTTGAAAACAAGAGTGATGCCTTGCTGTACCAGACAGGTTCGCGGTCAGAGTGCTTTGGTTGGTAATACAACACGGTGTCTCGTAGCCGTTCACCACGCTTGTTTATGACAAAACTTGCCGAGTCTGTCGCCACAATTGCTTCACCATTCTCGAATGGCAGAGCAGATGTGTACTTGTACGCGGTAATGAGATTACCATGCAGGTTGATGTATCCATACATTCCTTCCTCTTTTACAACCGCCAGACCGCCAACAAACTCAGATGCGGAAGCAAAACGCGGTGGGATGACTACTTCTCCGTTGACATTGATGTAGCCCCATTGATTGTTGACGGCAATAGGCCAGAGCATGTGGTCAGGTTCGTCGGCTGCTACATCGTACCAACACATAGTCACAAGTACTGTGGCGGTGAAAAGGAATGATTGTATCTTCATAACAATGTGTGTTTGTTAGCAGGACTCAATTCGGATGCCTGTTAAGAAGAACACAGCAATAGAATTCATGTTTCACTTCAAAAGTGCTACAACTTAGTAATTTTTATGATCCATCTCATTGTCGGGAATACGGGTGCTGGGAAGACAACATATGCCCATGAGCTGCAGAAGTCGACGAACGGCATTGTGTTTTCAATTGACCAATGGAACAACACATTGTTTATGCCTGACAAACGGGACACCGACGGCTTGGAGTGGTTTTTGGAGAGAATCGAAAGAGCAGAAACGATGATGCTGGAGATGGTGCATCAACTCGAGGCTACCAACACCGATTCAATACTTGATCTGGGGTTGTCTAAGTATGCACATCGCAAAAAGTTCCGAGGATTTGCTCGCGAGAACGGTTACGAAGTGAAACTACACTTTTTAGATGTTGCAAAAGAAACCCGCTGGCAACGCGTCTTGGAGCGCAATAAGCAAAAGGGTGCAACCTATCAGTTTGACGTTTCAAAGAGCGACTTCGAGTTCATGGAACAATGGTTCGAAACGCCCACTCAAGAGGAAACAGCAAATGGAGTTGTGGTTAGAGGTTAGATATGGAAGTGAGAGAACCACAACGCATAGAAGTTTCAAGGTGGAAGAATGGGTAGGCTCAATCTCAGACAAACTGATGTGCTCAGAATCCCTAGTTCTTTGCGTACCGTCGTTTTTGTTCTACTGACCCTTGCCTCGTTTGATGTCTGTATGCTCAAGGCACAACCAGCCACGTTTTTGCAGAATAACAACGTGTACTTTGTTGACAGTCTAAAGTTTGACGTTGGACGCGACGAATACATGAAGCAGTTTTTCGCTGAAGTGCAGCTGCTTGATTCACTTGTAATCGAGTCAGCAACTTCTTGTCCAAAGATGGTCACAATCTCACTCTTTGAGTCGAAACGGTCTGATTCGTGGCAGCTGAATGCAACAATCCTGTGTCTCCCGAACTATTCAAAGAGTTTTATCTGGCTGTTTAACAAACACGGTGAAGTGCTCCATTGGTTTGAGAAACCCACCACCGAGATTATGCCATTTGTTCAGGATATTTTGGCGACAGATGATAACTCTGACATCATGCCACTTCCAACTCGTAAGTTTAGAGCTATAGCGTGGGATTGCGAGTCAACATATTCGAATTCGACCCAAGTAGATACTAAATTGGGTGCGCTAAGGATTGATCAGTCTCATGCAAGTGTTGGCAGTCTCGTTTTGTATCTCGAAGATTTACTTGTGATGGAGGTAATCACAAGCATCTCTGCGAATTCAACTGCAATGGATGACCACAGAAGTTCTTTCTCAGCTATTCAACATGAGATTGCATCGTATATTTCGTCACTTGAAGAAGAGTACCAAGATGATTTCGAAGATGTGTCAAAGGTTACTCAGTATGTGTTTGCATTCAACCAGAAAGACTCTTTGTATCTGAGAAACACACTTGGTTCGATTGTACAATTCGACTTGAGTGGAAGAAATCCTAGGGTAGAGTACCTTCCGTATCTTGTCTGGATAGATTCCACCGGTATAGTGCAGTTCTCGAACTTCCAGGTCAATTCCTTTGGAACGATACATGATCGAGACTCTATTGGGTGCGAATTGCAGGGCGGAGTAGGAGATTTCGATGTTTTCGAGTATGATACGTTAAGGGACTTTTTACACGACCGCGCCGCACGAAGGATAGATCTCGACAACTGTACGGAGAAGTGGCTAAAAGTGTTTTTAAAGGAAGCATTGATTGTTGCGTGGTACAGCATGCCTTAATAATAGGGGCGTGATTCTATTGTTGTAGAATGTTTAATATTCTTGTTTGGATGCGTTGTAATATGAGGCCAATAGTGTTCCAGATTTCATTTGTTATGAGTGTTGTACAATCTCTAGCGTTACTCTTCTTGTCTGCTCAATCGGTGTTGAGTCAGTCAAGCTACGCCGCCGGGGATAGCCACAACACAAGAACACCTATCTGGAGCAGGGAGGCACCTTCACTAGAGGAGATGGATTCTTTAGTATTGAGTCTTGACAATCAGGTTCCTGAGGATTTGTTGATTTCTGGTGTCCTTGTATGGAAAAACCACAAAATTGTAGAGACGTCCAACGGACATGGCTCACCGGTGTTGGACCGCGAAATTGTTGTGGCAATATATAGTACCATTTCCACTTGCAAACAATGGATCTGTGTTTTTCGGAATGAAGATGGTGATCTTGAGTATCTAGGGAGCGGCGAGGTCGAAATTTCGGGTTTAGTCTCAAGCTTCGTAGAATGTCAACTCGAACCAAAGAAATATTTGCACGATTACAACAACTACTCAATTGTATACCGAAATTCAGACGGCGTGTATGCACGTTGTGTTGCAGAATTTTGTGGTGCTCCTGTACGAATTCGTTGTTTGAGATCTGTTTATGCACTCAGTAATTTCGTTCAAACTTTAGCTGTTGTCTTGAGGCCATGAGGATGTTGTTGATCAGTCCCAAGATACTTTGGCTTTTTTGCATCCCGTTGATGTTTGTTTGCATAGGTTGTTCGAGTTTCCTGTCGGACTCAGTTGAGTGCAGATTCGAAAACTATTTGCAAAATGATATGGACATAGATGAAGTAACTGCTGCGCTTGACAGCGAAGGAGTCTTTGCCATTGTTTTGCATGATCGGGACTCTCTTTGTCAGTTTATTTTTGTCAAAAACACTTTACAAATTGGGGAAACACCCAACAAAACATGGTTGATTGCTCAGAGGCGATATCCTACGCAAGACAAAGGTGGCGTATTTTTCGTTTGGTCTCAAGGGAGCTTGGACTTTAGGACTGGTATGAACTACAGCTTTGACTATTTGGCTGAATTTGTTTCGACAACATGGTACGGCATGAGAATCCAAAACGAAGTGTTGAATAACGTTGTAGCTCGATGTTTCGGGTCGGAATTGAATGTGGTAGCTTACAGTGCAGCTGAGTTTTCTAAGCTAAAAATTGTATCTGAAGATGATGCCGTATTCACGTACTTTAAGTTGTGGTCAGCAGCGAATAATTATTAGTTACAAGGTTTGAAGCAATTAAAGATTGTTGGTCGGAGGTCTTCTACTTTTGAAAATACTAGCGTCCACTATTTGTGTGATAGGTTTGACCATTGCGTGCACGAGTTGTTCGAGCATCGGTTTTGAAGCTGAAGTATCACAGCTGAATAGTAAATCGTATCGCAAACAGGTTCTGCACCAAGCACATGAATTGGTCTCTCAGAGTGTAGAGAATGACAGTCTCAAAGGAGTAGTCAGCTATGTTGTAACAGTGCAGTCACCCGTGTATGTACCTACGAGCGAAGGACAAAGAACTAGTGCGGTTGATGATGACATTATTGCAGTCGTATATTCTTCCGAAGTAGAAAGTCAGCCTGAGACAATGTTTCTTTTTAGTAGGAACGAAAATTCATTGGCCTATTTGGGAGCACAATCAATGAATTGCGATTCATTGATCAAGAGTGTTCTGTTTGGTCTTGATGATAGTCAAGATGTACTGAGGCTAGG
This sequence comes from bacterium, assembly GCA_030426285.1. Lineage (GTDB taxonomy): Bacteria > Bacteroidota > Ignavibacteria > Kapaibacteriales > UBA7675 > JAUHYX01. Next base: position 889 of record JAUHYX010000144.1, on the reverse strand, counting down.
TGAGTTTGAGATGGTAGTACTATCTGAGAATTCCTACAGAGTTCAATGTATGCATAGACATTGTGGTTCAATTGAAGTAAATATCAAACCAACCTACTTGCTTAGTAATCTGATTCAAGCGCTAGTAGTATTGATGCGATAGTGGAGAGAATGCGTGTATGTTTTTAGTAGGTGTTAAAGAAAGGTGTTTGACTTTTTTCAGGAATTCTGTCCTCTTTGTTGTGGGATTTTTGTTGATCTCTTGTACAACGGGAATTCAGTATAATGGACTGAGTCGAATTGAGCATTGTTTTAATCAAAATACAAGCTTTGACGAGGTTCTCAGCGTATTGGAGCGTAATGATATTGGTGCACTCATTGTTCGTGACCAGAATTCAGTATGGCAGCTAGTTGTCATTCGAGCTATAGGAATATCGGATCAAAGTGTTTCCAATAAATGGCTCATTGTACAACGAAGACACGATTCTCATACTGACTACTTTGTCCACTCGAATTCAGAACTTGAGTGGCGATCATATATTCATTTCAATTTTGATGTGGAAGTAGAGAGAACCGAAAAGAATTGGAGCCAATTCTTCGTAAATCCCAAAGATATGGGACAACAGTTGCTGTCTCTCCAAGCATCTGGTTTCCTATACGAGTATTACAATGATGAACTTCTAGATCTACCAGATGTCAATATTGAAAATGACACTCTGTATATGCTACTTCAGTGGTGGGCAGGGGCAAACAATTTTCTAGGTTAGACTTCGAGTTTTGTTGTTCTGTTCTCGATTGACTTGTGGTTAAAGGTTGAAAATGCAAACGAATGAACCACAACGCATAGAAGTTTCAATTGGAAGAATGGGTACACGCACATTTAGTCTTTGATATTTGTAGAGAAATCCCA
>JAUHYX010000143.1 GCA_030426285.1 bacterium | reverse complement strand
CGAAAGTGCCTTAAAACCAGATGCTGTCAGCAAGGCCCGCGCTGTCGGAATGTGGCAGTTTATGAAACCAACTGCTGGCGATTTTGATTTGCGGGTTGACTACTGGATTGACGAGCGCAAAGATCCGGAAAAATCGACACGTGCAGCTATGCGATTCCTTACATACTTGTATAGTGAATTTGGAGATTGGCACTTAGCTCTGGCAGCATACAATTGCGGAGCTGGGGGAGTGAGAAGAGCGATTCGCCGGGCTGGCAAGTCGGAACCAACCTTCTGGAACATTCGCCATGCTCTACCTCGTGAAACACGCTCCTATGTACCATTGTATGTTGCTGCTGCCCGCATTGCGTTGAATGCTGAGAAGTACGGTCATACAGGAGTTGTGTTTGAACCGAGATACGATTATGCAGAGTTTCATGTGAGTGAAAGTGTTGATCTCAGTGCATTGGCCAATCTTGCTGGTCTCGACGTAGAACAGCTAGAGGCTCTCAACCCGGAGCTTATTCGTTCAACCACACCTCCGGATGTTGGTACATACAAAGTAAAAGTGCCGGTGCGATCGCTTGCAGCGATCGAAAAAGGTTTTCCAACACTCTCTGACGACGACAAGCGCGCTTGGGTTCTGCACGAAGTTGAACCAAGCGACAACCTTCGCGCTATTAGTAGACACTATGGTGTGTCGGAACAAGTGCTAATTGAAGCCAATGACTTGCGCCGTAAGCGCTTGTATGCCGGTACGTTGATTCGCATACCTAACCCGACGCTGTCGGCTGAACTTGAGGCCAAACTCGAAGAGAAATTGGCTGAACAACGAGAACGGGAATTGGAAGATGCGAAAGCTGTGGGTGCAGAGGGATTGAAGCGCATCAGGCACAAAATTCGCCGAGGCGAAACGCTGAATGCCATCGCGAGACGTTATGGCGTTTCTACTGCTGAACTGCGCAAGTGGAACAGTATGGCTGCTTCTTCGAGCCAGATTCGCGCTGGCCACATGATGGATGTGTGGGTGAAAGATGCTGGTATAGGTTCAGATGTTAATGTAGAACCGAGCATTGTTCAGCACAAGGTTCGTCGCGGCGAAACGGTAGGTCGAATAGCTCAGCGCTATGGCGTTCGTATTAGCGATATCCGTCGCTACAACTCGTTGAATTCTCGCAATGTCATCCGCGTTGGGCAAGTATTGAGCATTCCTGTAGGTGCGTCTGGAATTGCATCTCAGTCTCCGTCTGCTGCTCGATCTGAAAAATTGGTGCATACTATTCGCCGCGGTGAGACTCTTGGCCAAATTGCAGAAGCATACAGCGTATCGGTTCGCAACCTACAACAATGGAATCCTGGCACAGTCCGCGGAACTCGTATTACGGCTGGTGACAAACTGAGCGTATATGTTCGCAATGCAGCTGTTGGTGGCGGTGCTGGAACATCTGCACCTGAGTATTACAAGATTCGTCGCGGTGATACATTTGCGAGCGTTGCCGGACGATATGGTATGTCGGTGAATGCTCTGAAACGACTCAATCCAAATGTGAATCCACGCCGACTCCAGATCGGTCAAAGAATACGTTTGCGCTAATCGCGAACAACATCTCCAGCGCTGCATACAAATCGGCATGATTGTTGATCTGCTATTTGCATGCAGCGTTGGAAAACTATAATAGTACGATTGGCAGTTGTTGCTTTGAGCGTTGTTGCTCTCTCAATTGCAGGTTCCGCGGTAGCCGATGCACAAGCAACGCTACCGTCGGTAACTATCGGCATGGATCAAGTGGAGAACGCCGATGATTTTGTCGTCACTATTCAGATTCTCGCCCTGCTTACGGTGCTCACGCTTGCCCCGTCAATCCTCATTATGATGACATGCTTCACGCGCATTATCATCGTTTTTCACTTCCTCAAACAAGCATTGGCTACGCATACACAACCACCAGCACAAGTATTGGTTGGGTTGGCGTTGTTCCTCACATTTTTTGTGATGAGTCCTGTGTTAGACGAGGCAAATGCGAACGGACTGCAACCGTATCTCAACGAAGAAATAACGTAACAAGAAGCTATAGATGAGATCGTAAAACCATTTCGCGAGTTCATGCTCAAGCATACGCGCGAAGAGGATCTAGCGTTGTTTCTCAAGCTTTCTGGCGAAAACGCACCATCCTCGCTCGAAGAAGTGTCCACACTCACAATAATCCCAGCATTTACGCTCTCTGAACTGAGGATGGGATTCATGATTGGATTCATCATTTTCATACCTTTTTTGATTATAGACATGATTATCGCCAGTATTCTCATGTCGCTCGGTATGATGTTGTTGCCTCCACAAATGATTTCTCTACCCGTGAAAGTACTGTTGTTTATTCTCGTTGACGGTTGGTATTTGATTGTGAGTTCACTCATGGAAGGCATTACAGGCCCTTAGCGCTACGGAGTTTACAATGACTGAAGAAATGGTAGTACATCTCGCTCGTGAGACATTTTATTATGTGTTATTGGTTTCCGGACCATTACTCTTGCTTTCTCTCATTGTAGGCCTTGTTGTCAGTATTTTTCAAGCAGCAACATCTATTTCTGAGCAGACGCTAACATTTGTGCCAAAGCTAGTTGTGGTATTTGTAGTCACAGTGTTGGTACTTCCCTTTATGCTCTCGAATCTCAAAAATTTCACGATTGAACTGTTCAACATGATTCCAACGTTGAACTAGCGCGGTAGGTCACATGATTCCAACGGATCTCGACATAATGCTGCTTCAGGAGCGCTTCGTGGTAGGGGTGTTGCTGTTCGCACGTGTCACGGCACTGTTGGCATCCGCTCCGCTGTTTAACAACAAATCAATCAATCCACAGGTAAAGGTCTTTCTGTCTGCCTTTCTGGCTCTCGTCATGACCGTTGCTTTTGCCGATCAGCAAGCACCTGTGATTACAGATCCATGGCAACTGCTGGTGCTGATCGCCAAAGAAGTTGGCGTTGGGCTTGTGATTGGCTACTCCGCAAATTTGGTGTTTCAAGCGGTTCGATTTGCTGGTGGGTTAATTGACTTCGATATGGGGTATCAAACGGGTGTGATGTTTAACCCCGAAACCCAAGCACCAACGCTTATTGGTGAAATCAAATCGTTGGCTGCACTCATGGTCTTTTTGATTCTCAATGGCCACCACTTTCTTCTCGAAGCAGTATACGCAAGTGTATCAAGCATACCAATCGATGGAATGACGCTTTCCATTGGCACAATTGAGCTAATTATTGGGTTGTTGTCAACCATGTTTCTGATCGGCGTAAAAATTGCCGCTCCTGTGTTGGTGGCTCTGTTTGTCACGAACCTTGCACTCGCGCTGTTGGCGCGTGTGGCACCGCAAATCAACATTTTTGTGCTGAGTTTTCAGTTTAAGATCATTGTTGGTTTGTTGGTGATGTTCGTTTCCATGCCCATTCTGGTTGTGCTTATTCGCAATGCATTGACCAGCTTCGAATCCAAAATACTCGAGATACTACAGAGTATACAGGCAGCCATTCAAGCGAGTGGAGGTGTCTGATGGCAGAAAATGCAGATGGCCAAGAAAAATCCGAAGAACCCACCAAGAAGAAACTCGATGACGCCCGGATGCGCGGGCAGGTTGCCAAGTCTGTAGATACCACTACCGCCGCATTGTTGCTTATCGGCGGCTTGTCGGTGTACTATTACGGTACGCTTGTGACAACTGAGCTGCAAGACTTTTCGGTCATGATCTTTCGCAAATCTGGCATGCTGAATCTCACCGAGCAGGCTATTATTGACTATGGTAGACAACTGCTCTACTTTTTCGCCCTGCTTCTCATGCCAATTGCCGGACTGCTCTTTATTGTGGCGCTCGGTGCAGAGTTTGGACAAGTTGGCTTCAAATTGGCTTCCAAGAAGTTCACCGAAGGGGTCGATTTCAAGAGAGTATTCAACCCGTTCAAAGGGCTTAAGAACATACTCTTTTCCTCGCGAACAGTTGCTGAACTGGTAAAATCTGTTCTCAAAATGGTCATCATCGGTTTTGTGATGTACACAGTGCTCGCCGATGAAATGGAGACCATTGTAAGCGTGATGACTATGCCGTTCAAAGCCATTGGTCCGTATATGGCGGAATTGAGTTTTGAGCTGACATGGAAAGTTGCTGTCGTGTATATCGTGATTGCCATGGCGGACTTTTACTTTCAGAAATGGAAGTTCAAAGACGACATGAAGATGACCAAGCAAGAGGTGCGCGAAGAAGGGAAACAACTCGAAGGCGATATGAAGGCCAAGCAACGCATGCGTCAAATTGGTCGACAACGCTTGCAAAAAGTAATGTTACAGCGCGTAAAGGAAGCCGATGTAGTTATCACCAACCCAACACACTTTGCTGTTGCACTGAAATATGATCCAGTGCATATGGATGCGCCTAAAGTTGTGGCCAAGGGGCAGGACTTTATCGCTCTTAAGATTCGCGAAATTGCCCAACAAGAAGCCATCCCGATAATCGAAGACAAACCTTTGGCACGCAGTTTGTTTAAGCTTGTAGATATAGATCAGTTTATTCCGGAGAACTTGTTTCAAGCGGTGGCGCAAATTCTAGCGCATGTGTTTAGAACTCGCGGCGACAAAGCTCCTCAAACAGCACAGACTTCTGTAGGAATGCAACAATAGTGGCTGATAATAGACAATTAGTGATCCCAGGAACCAACCGTCAGGTACCGAACTCGGTATTGAGCGGAATAAACCTCCTCAAAGGCAATGCCGACCTCGCCGTGGCGATTGGTATTATTGGCATTCTCGCCTTGATGGTGATTCCTATGCCGCCATTTATGCTCGACATGTTCTTGTCTTTGAGCATCACGCTGGCAGTTCTAATTCTGATGGTGTCCCTGTATATCAGAAGTCCCCTCGAAATCACAATTTTTCCAACAATCCTCCTTGTAACCACGCTGTTCCGTCTCGGCCTAAACGTGGCTTCAACGCGACTTATTCTGTCAGAGGCAGAAGGAGGTGACGTAATCACTGCCTTTGGTACATTCGTTATTGGTGGAAATTATGTTGTGGGTATCATCATCTTTTTGATTCTCGTGGTCATCAACTTCATGGTGATTATCAAGGGATCCGGTCGTATTGCCGAAGTCAGTGCACGTTTCACATTGGATGCCTTGCCAGGTAAACAGATGTCGATCGACGCAGACCTGAACGCCGGCTTTATAGATGAAGAATCTGCGCGTAAGAAACGGTCAGACCTCAATACTGAATCGGAATTTTACGGGGCAATGGACGGTGCTGCAAAATTCGTGCGCGGAGATGCCATTGCCGGGCTTATTATCACGGCTGTGAATATTTTGGCTGGGTTTGCAATTGGTGCCCTTCAGAAAGACATGAGCATTGCTGATGCTCTCTCCACGTATACAATTCTGACAATTGGTGACGGACTTGTTTCTCAGATTCCGGCTTTGTTGGTTTCTGTAGCAGCCGGTCTTGTAGTGACGCGTTCGGCATCTGGGGATAATCTCGATGCGGAAGTTCAAAATCAATTTACGCGCAACCCTAAGGTTCTCTATGTTTCTGCGGGTGCAATGAGTCTTTTTGCATTCTTGCCTGGATTTCCAGTATTGCCATTCATGATTCTCGCAACCATTACTGGTGTGCTTGGGTACATACGGTCGCAAAAAATCAAATCGGACGCTCAGGACGAAATGCGCCGGGAGCTAGCACAAGCAGAGGAGTCGAGAAAACCCGAAGAAAAACCGATTGAGGATTTGCTTACGGTTGACCCAATAGAACTCGAGCTTGGTTATTCGCTCATTCCGCTTGTCGACGAAGTTCAGGGGGGCGATCTCTTCAAGCGCATTACAAATATCAGAAGGCAACTAGCGACCGAGTTGGGTATCGTGCTACCACCTGTTCGCGTTCGCGACAATCTGCAGCTCGAATCCGAAGAGTATGTTTTCAAAATGCGCGGCAATGAGCTGGTTCGCAACAAGCTGTACCCAGGCATGGTACTGGCCATGAACCCCGGCACAGCAGAGGGAGACATGCAAGGTGTGCGCGTAACGGAACCTGTATTTGGCTTACCTGCAACCTGGATTACTCAGCCTGAACGCGAGAATGCAGAAATCCTTGGGTTTACAGTGGTTGAGCCGGAGGCAGTACTCTCTACGCACCTAACAGAGCTATTGAGATCGCATGCAGACAAAACACTGGACAGACAAGCTGTACATTCACTTGTGGAGCACTTGAAAAAAGACTATCCAACTCTGGCTGAAGAGATCACAAACGACACGTTGCCACTGAGCATTTTGCACAAAGTCTTGCAGAATTTGCTCAAAGAGTCTATTCCAATTCGCGATCTACCGCTAATTATTGAATCGCTGCTGGATTATATTCAGGTAACGAGGAATATCGACGTGTTGACAGAATACGTACGGCATTCGCTCTCAGACACCATTAAGCGACTCTATGCAGATGACAGAGGAGTCGTGCATGCTATTGGTCTGGACAGTAGACTCGAAAGCACTATGAACGAAGCGTTGCAGAACAATCAGAGCAGTTCGCCAACATTGGGTCTCAGTGGCGGGGTGTTGCAACAGTTGAAGGCTAGCTTGTCAGAAGCAATGGATGAAATAGTGATGGCTGGCTATAACCCAGTGATTGTGACGTCTGCGACAGTACGACCATACCTGTACCGTATGATTCACACTACGTTCCCATCGATCCACGTTGTGAGTTTTACAGAACTTCCTGGTGATACAGATATTGAGTTCTTGGCGAGAGTCGCTGTGGAGGAGTTACAACCGGCCTAAGGATGTAGCTTGCAAAAGCGTTATTATGAGACACCAAATTCTTGTTTAAGAGACTCAAGAGTCTCCAATTTGAGTGTCTCAATTTGCGAGAGAAGATGTTCAATTGAGGTTGCGTCTTCCGATTCCGCTGCGTGTTGCATGTCTTTCAGCAGCATTCCAAGTTGATGCCCACCAATATTCAGGCTCGCGCCCTTTAAGGAGTGTGCAGAGTCTGCTAGACCACCGAAGTCTTTATCACGCAGTTGCTCGTGCATTTGTGATACCAAAGGGTCCGAACTTTGTTCGTACAGTGAAATTACTGTTTCTCCAAACTCAGGATTGACTTCAATCATGGATTTGAGCTGTTCAACTATTTCGCGGTCTAACAACTGATCTGGCATATACTATGGAAGTTTTTGGTGTCAGGAATTGGAATTCTAAGCGCTTTCACTCGGCAATGGTAAATACTTGCCAACGACCAGCATTAACTGTTCTTTGGTAAAGGGCTTACTTAGATAGTTGTCAAAACCCTTTTCCAAGAATCGTTCTCTGTCTCCCTGCAACGCGTACGCGGTAAGAGCAATAACAGGAACACTTTTGCCGTTGTCAATTTTGCGAGCGGCCTGAAGCACTTCTTCGCCAGTTTTGCCGCGGCCTAGGTTAATATCCATCAAGATGAGATCGAATTCTTGCTCCTGAATTTTGTTCAGGGCAGTGTCGCCATCAGACGCAGTTTCGATTGCATAGTGCTTCTTGAGCATGTGCCTGATGAGAACCTGTGTTTCAAAATTGTCTTCTACAGCAAGAATGGACTTACTTTCTTCCGTCGCCATTGTAGATCATTCCGTTGATGAATTCATGATATACTCTTTCTCTCAGTGAGCTTCTGAGTCAAGACGAATATAGTAAATAGGTGCGACAAAAAACACTTTACCGAGTCTTATAGATAGACGTTCATTAAACTACAGTACTATTCCTGTAGTGGTTTCAATGTATCTTGTTGGCTCATGTTGAGAAGTAGAGAGAATAAAATGACTGGTAATACGCTTACAAAGAAGTTGAACCGCTTCGTAACACTTGGCTGTGTCGTGGTGGTGCTTATGCTCATTTATTGCGAAAAATCAGAAACAGACCCAATGCAACAGACCAACAGATTAGCACAAAGTAATAGCCCGTACCTTCTGCAGCACGCACATAATCCCGTAGATTGGTATCCATGGGGCGATGAGGCATTTGAGGCAGCCAAGAAGCAGGACAAACCAATATTTTTGTCAATCGGGTACTCTACATGTCACTGGTGCCATGTCATGGAGCGCGAGTCGTTCAAAGATTCATCTATTGCGGCTGTGCTCAACGAGAATTTCATCAATATCAAGGTGGATCGGGAGGAACGGCCGGACGTAGACAATGTGTATATGTCTGTCTGCCAAATGCTAACGGGGCAGGGGGGATGGCCACTTACAATTGTTATGACGCCAGACCGAAAGCCGTTTTTTGCAGCCACATACCTTCCACCAACCTCGCGTGGTAACCGCCCAGGAGTACGTGAATTAGCCAGTAGAATTGGCGAAATGTGGAAGACTCAAAGGGAGATGTTGTTAGCTGATGCCAATAGAGTTACAAGTGCTTTGCGAGACTCAATTGCTCAGTCTAGTGGCTCGTTTGATCCAAGTCTTATTCAAAAGGCAGAGGATGCACTTCTCACGCAGTTTGATCACGAGAACGGCGGGTTCGCTTCTCCGCGCAATAACTATGCGCCAAAATTCCCATCATTGCACAATATCGCATTTGTGCTTTCACAGCACGGAAATGATGCACCGGAGTGGTCAGAGCGAGTCGAGTTGACCCTCAACAGGATCATGCGTCGCGGCATTGTTGATCAAGTTGGCGGTGGCATTCACAGATACTCAGTTGATCGGGAATGGCATGTACCACATTTTGAAAAGATGTTGTACGACCAAGCTTGGGCTGTAAAAACATATGCTGAAGCAGCAGTAGAATTGAAAAACTCAGAGTATGCTGAGTTTGTTGAAAATATTGTTCAATACGTTGTGCGTGACCTGCGACACGAAAAGGGTGCCTTTTTTGCTGCTGAGAACGCCGATTCTGAGGGCGAAGAAGGGAAATTCTATGTGTGGAGCTGGGAGGAACTTAAAAGCGTTCTCGGCGACGATGCAGAAAGGTTTGCAGAACTGTCAGGTGCGCACCCCCAAGGCAACTTTGTAGATGAAGCAACTGGCCAAGCAACCGGATTGAATATTATTTCTTATCCATCTAGCGGCGCAGGTGCAGAAGAGATTGCTTTTTGGGATCAGTGCAAAGACAAGCTGTTTTCTGCTCGCTCGCAACGAATTCGTCCCTCTCTTGATGACAAGGTGTTGTCCGCCTGGAACGGATACATGATCATGGCACTCGCGCGCGCCTCGTATCTCCTTGACAAACCAAAGTATACCGAATATGCAGAACAGGCGTATACATTTATTCAGGACTCTGTCTTGACATCCGGAGGAAAGTTGTCGACGAGCTATCGCAATGGAAGTGTGAGCGCAACTCACACTGTCGAAGACTATGCAGGTATGGTTGCTGCAAGTATTGAGTTGTACAATGCTACCGGCAAGCCGTCGTATTTGGAACAGGCAAAAAAGTACATTGGCAATGCTGTTGCTGAGTTTTGGGACTCAGAGCATGGCGGTTTCTTTCTGGGCTCACAGGATGCGACAGATTTGATTGTGAGATCAAAGGATCCGTATG
>JAUHYX010000142.1 GCA_030426285.1 bacterium | reverse complement strand
GCAGAGTTCCGAAGGGCTCAAGTGCAGAGCTCTTATACGCGTAGATACCGATGTGCTTCAGGCAATCAGAATCTTCTGTGTATCCATCTCTGAAGTATGGGATTGGGGAGCGAGAAAAATATAGAGCTTTGTTGTCACTTGTAACGACAACCTTCACAGCATTTGGATTGTTGAACTCACGCGCAGGACATGAGGCCACCAGTGTGGCAACATCGGCATCTGGTCTTTGCTGTATTCCATGAAGCAGCTGGTCAATATCAGCGCCAGAAATGAGTGGTTCATCGCCCTGAACATTAACCACGATGTCGTAGTCCGCGCCGTCGAGCGCTTCGATAATCCTATCCGTTCCCGAGGCACAGTCAGCCGACGTCATTCTTACACTTGCACCAAATGCTCGCGCAGTATTGCGCACCTCTTCAGAATCTGTTGCGATGAGAACTGTGTCGACACTAGATTCACAGACTCCGCGCCACACCCATTCTAACATTGGTTTGCCGCAAATGTCCAACAGAACCTTGTTCTTCAATCGGGAAGAGCCAAGTCGGGCGGGGATGACTGCAACTGACTTCACTCAAGTACTCGCGGAACCTTGAAGAATGTTTCGTTGTGCTTGGGTGCATTTGCGAGCGCTTCTTTTGTTGTAAGCGAGGGACGTTCTTCATCTTCGCGAAAGCCGTTTTCTGCACCATTCACCGATGCCATTGGCTCAACACCGGCGAGATCAACCTTGTTGATTGTGTCTACATATTCAAGAACATGCGCAAATGTACCAAAGAAAGAGTCTTTCTCTTCTTCAGAAAACTCGAGGCGCGACAGGTGCGCAATACGTTCGATTTCTTCTCGTGAAACTGACATGATAAACCTGTTGAATGTGTAAACAACAAAGATACGAGTTTAATCTTTTAGCGGCATAGTCATCAATTCTTGCACCGCTGTATGCATTGTGGTCATAAGCTGTTTTTCTTCAACTCTACCTAGTGGGTAGCTCGGATACACCGGGTCACCAATAACAACATCGATTGTCCCACCCTGAATGAACAATTGCCCAGCTGGAACAATGCTATTGCTGCCTCTAATAGCAACCGGAACAAGTGGTTTTTCCGCCTTTACCGCGAGCGCAAAGGCCCCTCTCTTAAAACTGGCCAGCTGCCCATCTTTAGATCGCGTGCCTTCCGCAAACACCAAAACACTTGCATCTGCTTGCAACTCATGAGCAGCTTCTTCGATACTTTTGAGGCCATCGCGCGGATTGCTGCGATCGATTGCAATAAACGGACTCGTTCTCATGATCCAGCCAAAGAACGGGACAGAATTGAGTTCCTTTTTGTAGATGATTCGAAACGTATTCGGAACTGCTTGCATGACAGATGGAATATCGAGCTGACTCGCGTGATTTGAGACAAACACAACGCTCTCAGAAGGCAGATTACCAACAACATGTGTTCGCAAACGAACGCCACAAAAAAACAGCATTGTGCGCGACCATTGAGATGCCAACTTGTAGAACAAGTCTTCGCTGCCCAAAAGCCCACCAAAAATCGAAACCACACCATAGAGCAATGTCGAAAGTGCTAGGCCTGCAATGCGAAAAGGGTACAGAATATAGTTCATAGTAGATCGTGTTGTGTTGAAACGGAAAATTACAAAAAAGTGTTGAGGGCATAGCAGTCATGCATCACAATTCGGCTGAATACTGGGAGAAACGTTGGCAGGATGGACAAACTGGCTGGGATTTAGGCACGGTAAATCCTGTCTTAGCAGCAGAACTACAGCACCCCAACTTGCTGCATCCCACACAACCCGATCAGCATATTCTCGTGCCTGGTTGCGGAAGCGGGTATGAAGTGGAAATGTTAGCCAAGGCCGGATGGTATGTTACCGCTGTTGATATTGCTAGCGAGCCATTGCGCCGTCTCGAAGATAGGCTGAGCCTAGAAGCGTCTGACATACAGCAACGCGTACGCGTTATGCAAGAGGACATACTCTCTTTCCCCAAAGTTTTCGACAATGCATTTCACGCTGTGTGGGAATACACATGTTACTGTGCACTGCCTCCTGCATTTCGCGATGTTTACGCTCAAACTATCAAGCGCGTAGTCAAGCCGGGGGGGAATGTGTTTTTTCTTTTCTTTCCCATTGGCACATTGTCGCAAGAAGGTCCACCCTTTGCAGTGGAGGAACAGCGCGATATACAGCGTTTTACCCATTTGGGATTTAGCACTTCACTGCAATCACATCAGTCGTCCCATCCTGCGCGAGCAAAACGAGAAAAATTTCTGATATTGCAGAAGCAATAAATTTGCTGTCGTTCGTTTTTGAAGCGATTGCCACAGTATTGACTAGCTATTGGAGAACACTATGATACCTGAAGTATCAACTCAAACCGTACGCGATGAAAAGAACAATGAAGGCGTTTTTCTTCTCGACGTACGTCAACCTGAAGAATACGAAGAATACGGTCTTACCGAAGCCACACTTATTCCGCTGGGACTCTTACCAGTTCGCGTTCAAGAGTTGGAAGATCACAAATCCAAGAAGATCTACGTGATCTGTCGTTCAGGTGGTCGCAGTGCACAGGCTACAGGTTTCCTGAAGCAACACGGATACGACGCCTACAATATGGTTGGCGGAATGATGGCGTACAGCCAAATGTAGACTCAAATTCTGCTTGTAACAATTTGTTTAAATCGCATCTATTAAGCGGTTAAATCTGTCCGATATGTTTGCACCAGTTAAATGATTTTTCTGGTGCATTTATTTATCTGGGCAAGACAAAATGACAAGCACGAAACGATTTCTATTATATGTATGTGGTTTTTTGATAGCCACTGCATTCTCTTCTCCCCACGCTGCCGCTGCTGACACCGGTACACTTAAAGGCAAGGTAACCAGCGAGGAAACTGGAAAAGCTCTCCCCGGAGCTACAGTGGTTATCCTCGACACCAAACTCGGTGGCTTCACTCGTCCAACCGGCGAATTTCAGATCAATCGCATCCCAGTAGGGACATACAGTGTCGCTGTATCTCGGATTGGCAATGAAACTGATACAATCAGCAATGTAGTCATCAGTGCCGACCAGACCACTGAAATCAGTGTGGCGATGAAAATCAAGGTGACCAAGGGGCAAGAAGTTGTTGTTCAAGCACGCGTGCAACGCAACAATGAAAACATTCTGTTGGTTGATCGCCGCAAAGCCGCTGAAGTTTCTGACGGTATATCTAGCGAAGGCATGGAAAAGTCTGGATCTTCAGATGCCGGTGAAGCCATTGAAAAGGTCACAGGTGTTTCGGTAACAGATGGAAAATATGTTGCTGTCCGTGGCCTCGGCGACAGATATAGCGGTGTGACCGTAAACGGTTCGCAAATGCCATCGATGGATCCAAACAAAAAAGCAGTGCAACTAGATATGTTGCCAGCAGGAATGTTAGAGAGCATCGTAGCCTCAAAAACGTTTACTCCAGACAAGCCAGGTGATTTCACCGGTGGTGGTGTGAATGTGAGCACACGTTCTTTTCCAGAAAAATTCTCTTTGAAGATCAGCGGCGGAACTGGAAATAATTTTCAGTCATCGCAAGGATCTGACATCCTTGGATATGCAGGTTCAGGAACCGATTGGTTGGGGATGGACGACGGAATGCGCGATTTGCCATCCGTGTTTGACAATTTGCAGGACGGTGTTCCGAATCGCTCTGAAGCCTTTGCAAACGAAGAGAAAGCGATGCTTTTGGATGAACTCAGCCACTCGTTCAATAATGTCATGGATCCGGGCAATCAAACTGCACCGTTTGCCGGCAATATTGGCGTGACATTGGGTACAAAAGCTGAACTGTCTAAAGACATGATGTTAGGCTTCATCAGCACCGTGAGCTACAAACGCAGCTTCAGTGCATACGATGGCGGACAAACAAACCGATGGAAATTGACAGGTGACGCATCCGAGATTGAGACACTAAACAACGAAGTATCGCTTTCAGACACCAAAGGTTCCTCCGAAGCACTCTTGGGTGGAATGGCCAATGTCACACTTGGTATTTCTGGTCATGAGATTGGCCTTACGGGCATGTACAATCAAAGTGGGATTTCGGAAGCCCGTTATCAACAAGGCAGTGTGCCGCGCGACCTTTCAGAAAGTCAAGTATTCCAAACTCGCACAATCGGGTATTTGGAACGCAATATTTCAAATGGACAGCTCAGCGGTAAGCATCCTCTTTCTGATGCTTTTCACTTGGACTGGAGTTCTGCGTACACAACAACGTTGCAAGACGAACCGGATCTGCGATTCTTCACAAATCACTACACCATTCGCGAGCGCAACGATCAAATTGATACACTGTATTCGATAAGCTCAGCCACGTATGCGGAGCCGTCTCGATACTTCAGAACCTTGGAAGAGTCACTTTGGGACAATCATGCAGACTTGACATTCTCATTCGCGCAGTGGGACGACCAAGACGCCTCTGTAAAAGCAGGTTTTGCACACGCAGTGTCCGATCGCGCTTTTTCTGAACGCAACTTTGTATATCAAAATGAGAGCGGTAACGGGGTCTCATACCGAGGCGACAGCGAAGAGTACTTCGGTGAAGGCAGCGTAGGCATTGTCGAAGAAAATGGTGGCTTCTATACATTTGGCAATGTTATTCAGGAACAAACTGAACTGCGCAACACATACGACGCAGATCAAACTGTTTCAGCTGGATATGCCATGATTGATCTCCCATTGAACAAGCAGTGGCGCGTGATTGCTGGAGCCAGACTCGAGCATACCGACATCAGCGTAGTCTCAGCCGATACATCTGTGTCTGAAGGCTCAGTTCAAGCAGATGACATTCTGCCGAGCATCAATGCTGTGTACTCTCCGACAGATTTGATGAATATTCGCGCTGCATACACGCATACGATTGCGCGTCCAACATTCAGAGAGCTCGCTCCTTTTGCATCATTTGAGTTCGTGGGTGACTACATATTCATCGGCAACCCGGAACTAGAGCGCACACAAATCAAAAACATCGATTTGCGCTGGGAGTACTTCGTTGCTCCTGGTGAGTTGCTCGCTGTGTCTGCCTTCTACAAAGACTTTACAAACCCAATCGAGCGCGTGATTCTCAATGAGAACGGCCAGGTGATTTACCAAAACGTCGCTTCTGCTGAGCTATATGGCCTAGAGTTAGAAGCGCGTAAAAAACTCGGCTTCTTGTCAGAAGAGAGTGAATTCCTCAAGCACATGAGTGTTGGTGCGAATGTTACCCTGATTGACTCACGAGTACAGATTGGCGAAACAGAACTCGAAATTATCCGCTCGTACGACCCAGAAGCTGAAGATCACCGCCCTCTGCAGAGTCAGTCTCCATACCTGATCAATGCAGACATCGCATACAATGACTATGAAGGTGGGCTCGATGTGAGTATGACGTACAATGTGTTTGGTCCTAGACTGAGCACAGTAACATTGGGCGGAACTCCAGACGTGTATGAACAACCACATGCATCACTCAACTTTGTTGCTCGCAAGAAGTTTGACAATGGCATGTACGTAAAACTCGGTGTGAAAAACTTGCTGGACACTGCAATTGAGTTTACGCAAGAATTCAAAGGCACCGAATACATCTATCAATCTTATACCAAAGGCACTTCAATTTCTCTCGGCTTTGGTGTGAGCTTTAACTAAGAAATCAACAACTCAGTACTTATTCATTTGTTTTCACTTGGAGTAGTTTAATGCAACGATTGCTTACTCTCTTGCTGTTCGCAGCTCTGTCGACTGGAGCTTTTGCGCAGAACGTCGTAGACGTAACAGATGCCGATATCAATGGCGAAGTTACGACATGGACGAGCGACAATATCTACCGTCTCAACGGCTTTGTGTATGTAGACGAAGGCGAAACTCTCGAAATTGAACCTGGAACCGTTATCTGGGGTAAAGCTGGGCAAGGAGCGGACGCTTCTGCACTTATCGTTTCGCAAGGTGGTACAATTATCGCCGATGGAACTCGTACTCAGCCAATCATATTCACAGCTGACAACGATGATATCAGCAATCCAAACGACATCTCAACCTTCTCACGCGGATTGTGGGGTGGTCTTATCGTTCTTGGAAAAGCTCAGATCAACACAGCATCTGGCAATGGCAACATCGAGGGAATTCCTGAGTCACCACGCACATTGTATGGTGGACAAACAAATGACGACAACTCTGGAATCTTGCGCCACATCTCAATTCGCCACGGTGGATCTGTTATTGGTGGCAACAACGAAATCAATGGCCTTACACTCGGTGGTGTTGGCTCTGCAACTGTCATTGAATATATCGAAGTGTTTGCGAACAAAGACGACGGTATCGAATTCTTTGGTGGTACAGCACAAGTTAAATATGCAATTGCTGCATTCTGCGGTGATGATGGATTTGACTACGATGAAGGTTTCCGCGGCAAAGGTCAATTCTGGGCCGTTCTTCAAGATGCAGAAACTGGCAACCGCGGTGCAGAGATGGACGGTGGTACAGAACCAGAAGATGGCGCGCCATACTCTGAACCAACAATCTATAATGCAACATACCTCGGTTCTGGCATGATGTCAGCAAATGCCGATAACGACCGCATGTTGTACTTCCGCGACAACGCTGGTGGCAAGTACTTCAACTCAATTTTTGGTGACTTCGGTGGTCAAGGTGTTTCAATCGAAGACCTCGACGAAGGTGAAGACAGCCGCGCTCGTTTCGAAGCTGGTCAACTTGAACTCACAAACAACTTGTGGTTCGATTTTGGCGGTGCTTCAACAGTTGCAGAACTCGTTGACAACGACGACCCATTCAAAACTGACATCGCAAACTACTTGGCCTCAAACGGCAACAAGATGGAGAATCCTAACCTTCGCGGTATCTCACGTACTGCAAATCAAGGTTTGGATATGCGTCCAAGCGAAGGTTCGGTTGCTTATGAACCAACAAACCTTCGTCAGTATCCATCAGACGATTTCTTCCAGCCGGTTAACTTCGCTGGTGCATTTGGAGCTGGCGCTCCTTGGATTCGCGACTGGACTGCGCTTGATGCTTACGGTTTCCTCGCACCTGAAGCCGGATCAATTGTAGACGTCACTGATGCTGACATCACTGGCACAACTACATGGACGAGCAACAACATTTACCGTCTCAATGGCTTTGTATACGTTGATGCAGGTGAAACATTGATCATCGAACCAGGCACAGTTGTTTGGGGTCGTGCAGGTCAAGGTGCTGATGCATCTGCTTTGATCGTTTCTCGCGATGGTACTATCCGCGCCGAAGGAACAGCAACAAGCCCAATTATCTTCACTGCAGACGGTGACGATGTTAACAATCCAAATGACTTGCCAACATTTGCCAAAGGCCTTTGGGGTGGGTTGATCCTTCTCGGAAACGCACGCGCAAACACTGCAAGCGGTGGTGGCAATATCGAAGGTATTCCGGAGTCAGACAGAACATTGTACGGTGGTGACAACGATGCCGATAACTCTGGAGTGTTGCGCCACATCTCTATCCGTCACGGTGGATCTGTAATTGGTGGTAACAACGAGATCAACGGTCTTACACTTGGAAGTGTTGGTTCTGGTACTGTAATGGAATACATCGAGATCTATTCAAACAAAGACGACGGTATTGAGTGGTTCGGTGGCACAGCTCAAATCAAGTACTTGGTGTCAGCATTCTGTGGTGACGATGCCATTGACTACGATGAAGGTTTCCGCGGAAAAACACAGTTCTTGTTTGTACTTCAGGGATCAGATTTTGGTAACCGCGGTGCAGAACAAGACGGTGGAACTGAGCCAGAAGACGGTGCTCCATATGCTACACCAACTTTTGTAAACGTTACTATGGTTGGATCAGGTCTGTTCACAGACAATGGTGACAACGACAGAGCATTGTACTATCGCGACAATGCTGGTGGTAGCTACACGAACTCTATCTTCACTGACTTCGGTAATTACGCAGTTAAAATCGAAGATCTCGAAGACGGTGAAGACAGCCGCGCACGTTTCGAAGACGGTTCACTCTACTTGCACAACAATCTGTGGTGGGACTTCGGTGCTGGTACTACTGTACGTGACCTCGTTGACGATAGTGGCGAATTTGGTGATGCAATTGCTCAGCACTTGACTGACAATGGCAACAAACTCGAAAACCCAATGATCGGCTCAATTTCACGCATGAACAACGGTCAACTCGACCCACGTCCATCTGTAATGGGACCAGCTATGAATTCTGCCAACGCAGCAACAGTGACTGACGAGTTCTTCTCTCCAGCTCCATACATCGGTGCATTCAACAATGTCACATTGTGGATGGATCACTGGACAGCACTTGACGAGTACGGTTTCCTTGTAGATCCTATCACGGATGTTGAAGAAGACAACAACCGCGTATCAGTTGCTACATATCCAAACCCTGCTACTGACGAAGTGCGTGTTGAGTTCAGCCTCGGCTACTCTTCTGAAGTTGTGATTGAGGTTTCAGATCTGACTGGCAATGTTGTGTCATCTCTTACAAAGAGCTTGTACACAGCTAGCGGCAACGTTCAGGAATCTCTGAATGTAGCTAGCTTGGCACAGGGAACATACATTGTAACAATTACGACACCAGTAACTGTTCAGTCTACAACAGTGCAAGTCGTTAGATAACAAATTATACACCTTCGCAAGAAGGTCGTGTTTGCCCAGAGGGAGCTTCGTTCGCGCGGAGCTCCCATTTTTTTATCTAGTCGAACACAACAATACATGCCAAACTCACAACAAGTTGATATCTTGCACGATATGACAGAAAAAAATCGAGATATAAGGGCAGACATTGAAGCACGTGCGCAAGGCGTGTTGGAGCCAGCACGCAAGTTCCTACAAGAAGATGGGGGAGATGTCAAAGTCGTTGGATTTGAGCCTGACACGCAGACTCTTGTTGTGAGTTACATTGGTGAGTGTCTCACCTGCCCGCTTCAAATGTTCACTTTGCGCGCAGGACTTGAACCGCTTGTGCAACAGCAAGTTCCAGAGGTGCGCCGGCTCGAATTGGCCGACACACCCTAGGTAATCTTCATTAAAGGTCTATCTGTACGGTCGGACCTTGCAAGTTCTTTGCATTCTGTTTGCGTGTTTCCAGAACAAGGTTGGTCGCAATTTCTCGAAACGCTGTTGTGCGGTCATTGAGAGCGATTGGAGACCCTTTGTCGCCAGCTTCTCTAATCGGCATTTGCAGTGGAATATGCCCCAAGAATGGTACTTCAGATTTTTCAGCCATACTCTTTCCGCCGCCATGACTAAAGATATGTTCCTCGTGTCCGCAATTGCTGCATACATAAGAGGACATATTTTCAACAATACCAAGAGTCGGTATTTTCACCTTGTCAAACATCGCAATGCCCCTGCGAACATCTTCAAGAGCCAAATCCTGCGGAGTTGTCACAATGGCAGCACCTGTCAGCGGAATCTTTTGAGCCATAGTCAATTGAATGTCTCCAGTTCCAGGAGGGAGATCAAACAAGAGAAAGTCCAACTCACCCCATTCGA
>JAUHYX010000341.1 GCA_030426285.1 bacterium | reverse complement strand
ACTCATTCAAGGTATTGGCAGGACAGTTCGGCCTCGATCCTTTTCGCGCACCAACATCGTGCTTAGGCTTGTTCCGTTCGCTGTTTGAAATGGGATTGTGGTATCCAGAAGGTGGGATGTCTGCTGTTGTTAGAGCACTTGGCCTCTTGTGCTCTCGCAAGGGAGTGCGATTTGTCCCGGGGGCAATCATTGACCGCATCATGGTCAGTGGTAACAAAGTAACAGGCGTAAGTGTGGCAAAGGTGATTCACGATTGTGATGCAGTTATAGCAACTGGTTCAGCAGCACATGATCACAGCTTGTTGCGCGTGGCTGGAGAACCGTCAACGGCAAAAAGCAGCCCAGCAATGGCCAACATGGTGTATCTACTCGGCGTAAAACAACAGCACAGTGCACTGGCGCACAACAATGTGTTTCTCAGCGACAATGTCATGCAGGAGTACGAAAACCTTCACCAACGCCGTTTGCCTGACTCTGCGTCGTCTCTTGTGACAATTAGCTGTAAAACTAATCGAAGAATGGCGCCTGGCACATGTGAAAATTGGTATGTACGAACGAGTGCACCATGGGTTGAAATAGAGGATGACACATGGGATCTAGAGAAGAACAGAGTTCTGCGAAGACTGTTGCAAAGATTCAACGATTATGGTATTAGCATTGACAAGCAGATTGAAACAAAAACAAGCTTGTCGCCAGCAGATTTTGAACATTCGTTTCTACAGTGGAAAGGTTCTGGATGGGGTTTGAATCATAGCCATACGCGCAATTCACTATACTATTCTCAACCAAAACATCCACGCATCGAAGGACTGTACAATGCCGGAACATTTGTACCTCCTGGACCAGGAGTAGCTTTCTCCCTCCTTTCCGCATCTAGAGCGGCAGTGCTGTGCGCGAAATCGTTTGGTGTGCAAACACAATTGGACAAAAATCGATTCCACGATTTTCTGGATGCCTACGAGTAGCTCGATCTACCTCATCTACTGAACAGGAGTTTCAATAAGGATGTAAACGGCACGGCTGTAGAATCGCCCTTCCGGCGTATCATTGTCATACGTTGTGGTGTCTTCCCCAATCCCCTTGGCAGATATCTCGGGTAGGCCAAGTGCATTCGCTGCCCGGCGGGCTCTCTCAAACGACAGAACTTTATTGTGCGCCTCATTGCCCATTCTATCGGTAGAACCTATCACACTTACTTTTGATGTTGGCAGAATCTTGCTTTTCACTTCGGCAACAATAGATCGATTTGCTTCAGTGAGCTTTCCGGAGTCAAAATCAAACAAGATAAGTGCGTATCTATCGAGAATCTTGTCGCGCTGTTCTTCTTTGCGCTTTTTGGCGACAGTGACCTCTTTGAAGGCCAATGTATCTGTATTAGTTACGAACATTTGTCCTGTAGAATCCACCACCGTAAACACATATGAAAGCTCTTCGGCCAGCAAGGGTGCATTGCGCTCCTCATTTGCGCGCCACTGTATACTCGCCGGAGGTGATCCCTCCCCAGACCTCGTGAAAATAACCTCTTTTCCTTGCTCAACGCGCAATTCCCATGTTGCAATTCCCGCCTCTGCTATGGCCGAGACATGAAACTGCACATTTGGGGGATCCATGACGCGCAACGTATCTGAAATGCTCAGCGGGTCAAATAAATGAGGGGCATTGGTTGACGACAATTCAACGCGCCGATTTTCAGCTCGCCCATCGGGATCTGTCTCCGGTGAAGCATCCGGAGGTAGTTGGCCCGCGCGAAAACTAATGCGCGATGAATCAATGCCAAATGTTTCAACTAAGTAGGACCCAATGCGTCTAGCTCTTCGACTTGCGACACTCGGAATACCACCATCGTCAGCCGGAGACACATAACCCGAAACAACGAGGGTAGACGAATCCTCCCTCGACATGCGGTACCCAATAATATTGAGCAGGTCGCGATACACCGACAAATTATCCACACCAAACAATTGT
>JAUHYX010000141.1 GCA_030426285.1 bacterium | reverse complement strand
TGGAATCTACACCATCAGGGGAAACACTGTATCTCTTTGAAGATGTTCCAACCGGTTGTGTCCTCAATGAAACTACTGGTGAAATTTGGTGGCAAACCAACGAAACCATGATCGGCGAATCATTTTCATTCAAGGTGACTTTGCAGTACACGGACGGAAGTGGCTCGGCAACCAGAGAGTGGAATGTTGATGTAGTTGAGTGTATTGTTGGTGTAAATATGTGGGCCGTTGACGAGCATCTGAGCCCTACCAAATCCGGTTCGATTTCTGTATGGGAGGCCAACACCGGGTCAGGCCAAGATCCTGAGCGCATATTCACGCAAAAGATACAAAAGAACCATGCCACAAGAATAGGCTTGGTGCCGGGTGACTATTTTGTGCAGTACACTGATGGAGAACTGTACAACAATGTATGGTATGACAATGCAGTAGAGATGGCAGATGCTACACCTTTCACAGTTGAGTGCCAAGACAATGAATGGGACTCGTTGGAACTCAAAATAGAGACAACTCGGCTAGATTGGCCTGAGCAAGTGCGATTTTTTGGGACGGTAGACATGGGCAACCAGCACGCTCAGGGTGCCGTAATTGTAGAGTTTATTGGTCTTGACCCTACTCTGCCCGAATCTGAGAGAGTGGAAAACTCACAGTCTTTCAAGACGATAGTACCTGTGACACCAAATGGGTTGACGACATACAGTATTGATGTGCCAGACAATCTCTACTATTATGCACGGGTCCTCTCTCGGGCTGGTAATTCTGTGCAAATAGAAACAGAATACTACTTGGAAACGGCATCATTTGATCAAGCCGTCGAAATCGTGCCGACCGATGTAACTACACTTGTTGACTTTACCCCAACGTTGCTCGAAGTTAACGACAATGGTTTACATGGATATGTCGAAGGACTCGGAGCAGGAGCACTTGACTCGCGTGTCGTGTTGTGGAGAAAGAATCCATCGTCTGGAATTCCGTTTGTACAAGCATTGGTTACGGAGACTACGAGTGAAGGGTACTTCTATGTTGAATCCATTCCAACAGGAGAATATGTGCTGCAGGCTATCCCGGAAACTGCAGACTTTCTACCCGGTTACTATAATTGGAGTATGAACAATGTGGCTGTGCAGCACTGGCAAGATGCTACGGAGGTGCAAGTTGGCTCTTCGTTCATTCAAGCACACCACTACATCCGTTTGGAAGAAAGTACAATTCGATCGGACGGAAAGGACAAGGCAATTTCAGGCTCTGTTGGAGCTAAAGTTGGATCAACAAAGTTAGACGATGATGTCATCTTAGGCGAGAATCCAGTTGTAGGCGCGGTCATCACGGTACGCGGCGAAGGTTTGGTTTCTTACGATATCAGCCAGCCCGGAGGCATGTACAGTGTTGATCGTTTAGATCCAGGTGTATACCAACTCTTTGTTGATGCACCGGGATATGAGCCCTATGCGAAAACTGTAGAAATCGATGCCTTGGGTCTTGGCACTGAGTTGCATGTAGTGTTGTCTCGCTCCGTTTCATCTGTTGAAGAAAGTCAGGAAAAGCTAGCACATGTGCAGTTTGATGGTGCGAGCTTGCACATACACTCAGATGTGCAACTCAATCAGGTATCAATAGTCAACATGCGCGGTGAAGTCATTGATGTAGCTGACCAGAAGACAATTGACGTGAGTGCACTCGCCTCAGGTTCATACATCGTAGTTTTGCGATTGGATGGACGAGTAGAATCGCATACCGTAACAATTGCTCGTTAACGATACACACTCATACCCAAACTGAACAGGCTCTACTATTTGACTAGTGGAGCCTGTTTTGTTGTAACTATTTGGACTGAGTGGACTTTGTTTTAGTGTAGGTCAAACAAGACAATCAGTTGTCAACAATAATCGCAAAGGATACGCAATGAAACACGTTCAGCTACTTATTCTAGCTCTGCTCTTCGCCGGAGTTTCAATAGCATCGGCAAATGAGGCTCCAATTATTCTCAACGCATCTACGCAGCAAGGTGTAACAAGTGTGGATTGGCAACACACTGCAGATATTGATGATATTATCGGCTACTCGGTTCATGGTTACGGCCCCATAGGAAACGGAGCCATGGGTGTCTTTGAAATGGCTGCAGGGCCAAGTTCCAGCTTTTTTCAGGAATCTGAAGGCGACACGCACTTGTTCAGCACATCATATCAGCATGCACACAATATCCCTAAGAAAGTGTATGTGTATGCTGTGTTTGAAAACGGAGATTCAGTGAGAGGAGAGTATCACGCAGTAAAGGTGGACCCGGTTGATCAGACACTTGAGTTTCACGCTCCCAATGCCATTGTTGAAGCAGGGTCCGAATACTCATTCATGCCTCAGCTTCCATTCAAAAAAGATATAGACGTAACGTTTGAGCTTGAAACAGCGCCAAATGGCATGACAGTGGATGCGAATACAGGTTTGGTGGAGTGGACTCCATCAGAATCTGACAGAGGACAAACATTCGCGGTTGTGATGACAGTATCGTACGTAGAGGGTATCAGCTCATTCACAACTGAGTGGCTGTTGACGGTACGTGGCTGCATGTCTGTGCTAGCAATCAGGGTGCATGACGAATTCGAGGAGCCGGTGAAGTCAGGTGTCATTACTGTGTGGCGAATTGCTCCAGGTTCACACAATCAAGCTGAAATCGTTTCTACAGAGAATGTCACTTCAGAGTACTATACAACTCATGTTGAAGCGGGTACATACTTCGTTGAGTTTAGTGATGGACAGGTCTATGAAGATGTTTGGTATGAAAACGCAGGTTCGTTTCTGAAAGCAACGCCAATTACTGTTCACTGCAACAGTGATTCAACTACGATTGCATTCCAGACACACTCAAAAGAGGTAGAAGACTATGTCACATACTTCGGTCAAGTAATCCAAAAGGAAAATGCACAACAAGGAACGGTAGAAGTTGAGTTCATCGGCTTTGACCCTAAGTTGCCACCATCGGAACGCCTACAGAACGCTCGCTACTTTTCAACATTGGTTCACTTGACGCCGTTGGGTACAACAACGTATAGCATAGATGTTCCAGCACATTTGCTCTACTACGCACTAGTTAGGTCTACCCCAAATGGTGGCCTTGACATAACAACCGAATATTATCTAGAAGCAACAAGCATCAATGAAGCTAAAGTTATTGAGTCAAACAATACGAGTATTGACTTTACCCCAGAGATTCAAGTGAACGGTTCTGCCGGATTTATGGGCTTTGTTGAAGGAATTGGTGGTGGGCCACTAGACTGCAAAGTTGTGGCTACACGTTTGTCTCGCGAAAAAGGTGGTGTTCAGTTTGAGAGATTCGAAACTCTCACCCTGAGTGATAGCGGTGTGTTTGTGTTTGAACAGATTCCAGCGGGTGACTATGTTATTCAAGCTATCCCCAACAATAGTGCTTACGTGCCTGGATACTATTCTGAAGCCATGAACAATTTGGCAGTACAGCATTGGCAAGATGCAACTGTTGTCACAGTAGGAGCAGCATTCATTAGAACTCCACACCTGATTCGCTTGGAAGAACAGACTATTCGATCTGGTCACGAAGACAGAACTGTTTTTGGGGGTGTTGGTGCCAAAGTCGGGAGTGTGAAGTCTGACGGGGATGTTATTCTTGTATCAGATCCAGTTGTGGGAGCGATTGTAGTGGCCCGTGGTGCAGGGTTGATTGCCTTCGCAGAAACAGATTCTGAGGGTTTGTATACAATCAACAACCTCGAAAGTGGCGACTTTGAGCTGTCGGTAGAAGCCCCAGGCTATGAGGCATATGTTACACATATTAACATCGATCCTCAAGGCATTGGCACAGAGAAGAACGTCGAGCTATCTGAATCTGTACTCGATGTAGAGCATGAATCAGCATTGCATTCTTCGGTTGAACTCAAAGGAAATATTCTGGAAATTGAAGCAGCCGCAGATATCGAAAATGTTGCCGTGGTGTCATTGCACGGCGATGTTGTTCTTGAAAATAGTGCGTCGATGCTAGACATAAGTGCGCTTGCTTCAGGCACCTATATCGTGATAGTGAAAATTCTTGGTCAAACCGACAACCACAAAATTCAAGTGGTTCGATAACAAGACCAAAACGAAATTCATCAAGCACAAGAAAGGCTCTATTCAAAACGAATAGAGCCTTTTGTTTGTAACGATTGGAGAAAATGAGTCTTTGTTTATGTGTATACCAAGCAAACATTATAGGTCCGTTACATTGAATAGGAAAAGAACATGAAGAACATGAGACTACTCTTTCTAGCAATCCTTGCCCTGAGCTCATCGTTGGCGTTTGCCAACAATGACATAGAGGTCATGGATGCTTCGTACCAACAAGGACAGCTTGTTGTAGACTGGAAGCACACAGTTGATATCGATCAGGTTGTAAGCTACACCATGCATGGCTATGGCCCAACAGGCGGAGGAACATATGGTGTATATGAACTTACCTCAGGTTCTGCCACTGATTTTCTAAACGAATCAGTAAACAATACACATTATTTTACAGCAGTTGTGAATAGCATGAACGCTATACCAGAAAAAGTGTTCGTGGCCGCGATGTTTGAGAATGGAGACACTCTGGGTAGCCATGGTTATTACGTCGACACGACAAATGGTATGGAGTTGTACTTCTATGCTGTAGATGACGTTGTCGCCTTTGGTGAAACATACAGTTTTGTACCTCAGGTGCCGGGATTTAAGCTCTCAGATCTCGACTTTGAATTGGTCTCGTCGCCACCAGGTGTTGACCTCGATACATACACCGGTGCTCTGTCATGGGTACCTGCGGAAAGCGATATCCATGAATCCTACACATTTGAGCTCAAAGTGAGTACCAAGGATGGCGAACAGTCATACACCGGTGCTTGGGAAGTGAGTGTTGCTGAGTGTTTACAGAATTTGAGCGTCTTTGTTGTTGACCCCGAACAGAATCCGTTGCAACAAGGAAAGGTCTCTTTGTACCAGTGGTCAGAAAACGCGAATAACACGCTCATGCAAGTTGCTACTAAGCCGGTTGCACCGAATAGCTTTGGTGAAGTCGCCTTTAGTGTTCTGCCTGGTGAATATCTAGTAGAGTTTGTTGACCTCAAGGAAGAATTTGAAAGAGAGTGGTACTTGAATGCCGCCGGAGTTGAAGATGCCCAATTGGTTACTGTGGAGTGCGAACAACCGCAAGAAATTGTCATGCAGGTTGAGCTAGTGGAACAAGAAGAAATGGTTCGCTTTACGGGCAGTGTTGAAATGGACGGAAACCCAACCCAAGGCAAAGTGACCGTTGAGTTTATTGGTATCAATACAAATCTCCCGCAAGACGAACAGCTCGAAAACGCATACTATTTTAGAAAGGATATTTGGCTCACTCCGGCAGGCGCAACGATGTACACAATTGACGTGCCAGCTGCATACCACTACTATGCAAAAGTCGAGCCAGCAAAGGGCGCAGGTAGCTTGCAGATCGACCCTGAATTTTTCGAGGAAGCAGAAACCATGGCAGATGCTGTACTGCTTGCTCCAACTGACGTAAATGTTACAGTTGACTTTACACCTTCACTCTCAACCTTCGGCCTAGGTGGTATTTACGGCACGGTGTACAGTGTAGATGGAGAAGTTGTTCCTTCCCAAGTTGTAGCAACTCGCACCACGTCTAACAGTGGGGCAAAATGGTCCTTTAGAGCAAAAACAGAAACAAACGATACAGGTGCATTTGTTTTCAACATGTTGCCTGATGGAGAGTTCATTCTTCAAGCACTGCCGCTGCCTTCCTCTAGCGAATCTCAATATTTGCCAGGCTACTACAATGGCGAAGGAGATGGGGTTGCTGTAGACACTTGGAGCGAAGCAACTATTGTTGTGGTGAATGGTCAAATGGTGAGCAAGTCTCATGATATTATCCTGTCATCACAAACAATTGAGTCGCAAGAAGAAGACAGAACAATTGCCGGTGTTGTCACCAAAACCAACGGTGAAATAAAGCACGGCGGCGGTGAAGTTGCTGCCGGGAATTCTGTTGAAGAAGCCAATGTGGTTGTTCGTGGCAATGGTCTCGTTGTTTACGGCACAACTACAAGTGAAGGATCGTATGCCGTGGGCGGCTTAGAACCTGGATTGTATACAATGACAGTGGACTTTCCTGGATTAGAGCTGTTTCAAACCACAATTGAAATTGGAGCACACGAATTCGAGGTCACAAAAGACGTAACGATGAAAGGTGCTGTAACCTCGGTTGAGGACGAACAACTCACGAGCGAGATTTGGATAGAACAAGGCATTCTTCACGTAGACGCAGAAGTGGTTTCAACGATCTCAATTGATGTTTACTCAATCAACGGACTGTTGATGTCTTCTGCCGAAGGAAACACGATGAGTATCGGCAATCTGCCTTCAGGAACCTACATGGTTGTAGTGGAAATGGCAGAAAAGGTAGAGATACACTCATTCCAATTAGCCAAATAGAATACAGTACAATGTGATAACAAAACGGGCATCTATTCTCATAGATGCCCGCATTTTTTTATCGAACGTCCATCCCTGCACCTACCTCGCCGTCGGGTATCACAAGGCGAAGCTCACCGCCTGTTGTGTTTACTGCTAACAACATCCCTTGCGACTCAATTCCCATGAGTTTGGCTGGTTTGAGATTGGCAACCACTACAATAGTTTTTCCAACTATGTCTTCGGGAGTGTAGTATTGCGCAATGCCAGCAACAATCTGACGCTGTTCGTACCCGAGGTCAATTTGGAGCTTAAGAAGCTTCTTTGACTTCTTTACTTTCTCTGCTTCAAGAATTGTTGCCGTTTTGAGACGCACATCCATCACTTGATCAAATGTGACAACATTTTCAGGAATGTCGTATTCCACTTCATGTTCGTGGAGATTCATAGCTGCGCTGCGAGCTTTAAGTTTCTCAACCTGTGCGTCAATTGTACTGTCTTCGACCTTGGTAAACAGAATTGGTGCATCAGTGATGGCAGTGCCGGGCGCGACAGTTGGCATAGGTGCGTCGCTCCAACGAAGTGTGTCCACATGAAGCAATTCGCGGAGCTGCTGTGCAGAATTTGGCAAGATCGGCTCAAAAACAACTGCCAAACACTTGATCGTTTGAACACAGGCAAACAACACTGTGGCGCATTGTTCCTTGTTGTCTTTTACCAACTTCCAAGGTTCAGAATCATTAAAAAACTTGTTTGCTGCCTGAGCGATGTTCATCGACTCGAGAACTGCATCGCGAAAGCGGAACTGGTTGTAGTGTTGAGAAACACGTTGCATGCCAGAAGCGAGAGCAGAAACCAACTCAAAACCCTGTGGTCCTAAAACCTCTACCGCCGATGGCTGAGGTTCGGTACCATTGCGGACAGCTTCTGCGATACGTTGCCAACTTTGTACATACTCATCGGCTTCTGGCTCAGGTACGATACCATCAAACTGCTTCTGTAAGAAGTGCAGGGATCTGCGAACAAAGTTGCCGAGCTGGTTGCCGAGCTCATTGTTTACCCGAGCTTGAAAATCCTTCCAAATAAAGTCGGAATCTTTGTTCTCCGGCATATTTTTGGCCAGCACATACCGCAAAGCATCAACATGCTGTGGTTCTGTGAATTCACTGAGGTAGTCTCGCAAGTCGATGCCCCAGCGGCGACTCTTTGAAAACTTCTCACCTTCCAGATTCATGAACTCGTTGGCGGGGACATTGTCTGGTAGAATGTATCCGTCGTTTCTCGCATGCAGAATCGCAGGAAACAGCAAAGCGTGAAACACCAGGTTGTCTTTGCCAATAAACGCCAAATAGCGCGTGGTACTGTCTTTCCACCACGTTTCCCAGGCCTCAGGAGTATTGTTGTGCGCGGCCCATTCCTTAGTTGCGCTGATATAACCCAACACTGCTTCGAACCACACGTAAATAACCTTTCCTTCGGCGTCATCTAAAGGTACCTCGACACCCCAATTGAGGTCGCGCGTGATGCACCGATCCTCGAGACCTTGCTTAAGCCATCCCATACTCTGCTGAATAACTGTGTCTTTCCACTCCGTGTGCTGACCCACGAATTCTTCGAGAAATGTCTGAAAGTGGCCCAGTTGCAAGTACCAATGCGAAGTCTTGCGAACTTCCGGCGTTTTACCAGAAATAAGGCTCACTGGGTTTTTGAGTTCAGTTTGGTCGTAGTAGGCACCACAGGAATCACACTGGTCGCCACGCGCCTTATCGGATCCACATTTTGGACACTCACCTTCTACATAGCGATCTGGCAAGAACATGTCTGCAGACGGATCGTAGAACTGATCTTCAGCGCGCTCGGTCAAATGTCCAGCCTCCTTCATGGCCAAGAAGAACTCGCGTGCAGTCTCCTTGTGAAGTGGTAGGGACGTGCGCGAATACCAATCGAAACTCATGCCGAAACGACGAAAGGCATCGAGATTGTCGGCGTGGTACTTGTCGATAATTTCGCGTGGTGATACGCCCTCTTGCTCAGCCGCAATAGAGATGGCGGCTCCGTGCTCATCTGAGCCGCAAATATAGAGTACTTCTTCGCCCATCAGTCGCATATACCGAGCATACATGTCGGCTGGCAAGTACGCACCTGCGCAGTGTCCGAGATGAATATATCCGTTAGTGTACGGCAGTGCTGACGTGATTAATGTGCGTTGAAATGACATTCGTGCAACTCCATTGAACAAGCAAAAAAAATGAACTGCGAAAATACGGAATAAACACCAAAACAACCTTTTGGTGAATACAGAATGAAAAAACATTCATAGTCTCAAACAACACCTGACTTTTGCCAATGCATTGTTTATCTTTGCTCAAGATTTGCAGCAGAACCACCCCCTGGAAGGATTATAGAATGAGAAAGCATATACACATATGTTTTGTATGCGTCGCGCTCCTAGCCTCTTGTGCCGGCGTATCTGAACAACAAGAAGAGAGTGCAGCCAACGATCGCTCGTTGCCACACATCGGTGATGAGTTTGCTGAACTCGATGCCGTTTCCACAGACCCTTATGCCAATGACTTTTACGTGAGCGTGACGCTAGAGTCTGCTCGCATGAAATATTATTCTGCCCTCGAGGCATACGATCAGGGTGACACACTGCGCAGTGCTCGGTACTTCGAGCAGGCCTTGAATACAATGAATACCATCGCTGATTTACCTCAGATCGACCAGAATGTTGAGTTCTCAGACTTGATGCAGAACATATTCGACGACTTTTCATCAAAGATTCAGAGTATCGAGTACCTGGATGAAAACTCGTCGGCCTATGCTCTGCGCGAGCGTTTTTTCCGCGAAGCAGAGGATTTAGACGCCGGTGATGGAGACGAAGTTGTTGTTGAAACACTAAAGATCCCTGAGTCTGAGCTCGTTTCCGAAATAGCAGGGTACGATGAAGTGTTCGGGTTTGATAACCTGCAAATACCGCTCGTAGACAACAAGTATGTGAACCACGCGTTGGACTTCATGAATACCGAGAAGGGCAAGAAGTTCTTTAGAAAGTGGTTGGAACGCGCTGGGCGTTGGTTTCCAATGATGCGCGCTATTGCTAGAGAAGAAGGCGTGCCTGAGGAAATCGTGTTTTTGTCGATG
>JAUHYX010000140.1 GCA_030426285.1 bacterium | reverse complement strand
CAAATGTACTTGTATACGAGATGATGTTCAATCGCTAGGAATAGTGATTCTGGGAGGTTGAGGGAGGGAAATCTGAGAAAGAAAGAACCAAGCGAATGATCATGCGCACTCGCTTGGTTTCTACTTCTACCGCACTATTGTGTCGCGGCGGTCGGGGCTGGTGGAGACTATTGAGACTGGTACGCCTGTGAAGTCTTCGATGTACTTGATGTATTTCTTTGTGTTTTCTGGGAGGTTGTCGTACTCACGAATACCTTCGAGGGGTGTATTCCAACCTGGAAGAGTTTCGTAGTGCAACTCGAGTTCTTGTTCAACACTGGCACAATCAGCTGGAAAGGCTTTGAGCACTTTGCCATTACGTGTATATTCTGTGCAGACTTTGAGCTCGTCAACTGCGTCAAGTACGTCAATCTTGGTGAGCGCGATGCGCTGAATGCCGTTGATTTGACAGCTGTACTTGAGTGCAACCAAGTCGAGCCAACCTACGCGGCGTGGACGTCCCGTCGTTGTGCCAAATTCATGACCAACTTTTCCAATATGCTTGGATGTGTCGTCAAATTGCTCGGTTGGGAATGGGCCGTTGCCAACACGTGTAGTGTATGCTTTTACTACACCTACAATATCGTTGACAGCGGTTGGCGGTATTCCCAATCCAGTGCATGCCCCTCCCGACGTTGGGTTGGAACTCGTAACAAATGGGTATGTACCGTGGTCGAGATCCAACAATGCACCTTGTGCACCTTCTACAATGATATTTTTGTTCTCTGCAATCGCTTCGTTCAACAACAGTGTTGTGTCGGTGATGTACGCATCCATCTTGCGATCAAAATCCACATACTCACTCACAATCTCCTGTACGTCCAAAGCAGGCATGTCGTACATCTTGTTGAGAATTGTATTTTTCTCTTCAATATTTTCGCGCAGCTTCTTCGTGAATGTTTCACGATCCAAGAGATCAACGATGCGAATGCCAGTGCGATTTGCCTTGTCGATGTAAGCAGGGCCAATCCCACGCCCCGTTGTACCAATTGCAGTTCCTACCGGATTCTTTTCCTTGGCAGCGTCGAGAAGCTTGTGGTACGGCATGATCAAGTGGGCTTTGTGACTTATGAACAACCTGCCTTCAGTCTTGATGCCATGACTGTGCAACATGTCAATTTCATTCATCAATGCCACAGGATCGATAACAACCCCATTGCCAATCACGCATTGCACGTCTGGTTGAAGTATTCCCGATGGAATGAGGTGAAGCACATATTTTTTACCGTCGATAACTAGCGTGTGACCTGCATTGGCCCCACCTTGATAACGGGCAACAACATCTGCTTTGCTGCTGAGAAGATCAACAATCTTCCCCTTACCTTCATCTCCCCACTGCGCACCAACAATAATACTAACACTCATTTCAGAGCTCGCACCACAATCTTGTGAATCAAATACTTAATCTGCCATTGCAATGGCTTGTTCTACTGTGTCGGCCGACTTTAACACGGAGTTCAACCGCGTCATTTCCAACAACACCCTCACCTTTTCAGGTACACTGGCGATAACGAATTCACCACCACTTTTTTGCATTGTTGTCATGCCACTTACAAGCATGCCAATACCGGAGCTGTTCATCATTGCCACATGGTGTAAATCCACAACGCAATGTTTGCCTCCACCGTCTATGAATGTGCGGAGAAGGTCTGCAAATTCTACTGCTTGTGGACCGCCATACACTTGTTGGTCAAGTGCAATGACGCCAATACTGGACCCGTTGTCCCGCAATTCCAATGTCATAGTTTTCTCCTCACATGAGTACGGCGCCGCGGTATTTGTTCTCACAAATTCCAGGGCGCCGGACTAGTTAAATGTTTGTGCTAAGTATGCGTTCTTGCGTACTAGCTCTTACGCTTTTGCAGTTGCTGTTTTGCGACTCATGTACCAGTTCACAAAGTTGCTTGACAGGAACAATGAAGAATATGTTCCAGCAACAAAACCGGCCAACATTGTGAATGCAAAACCTTGCAACACTTCACCACCAAACAACACGATTGTTACCAATGCAAGCGATGTAGTGATGAATGTGTTAACTGTACGAGACAGTGTTTCGTTGATGCTAAGGTTAGCCAATTCTGAGAAAGACTTACCCTTTAGGTTCTCTGTGTTTTCACGAATACGGTCAAAAATAATCACCGTGTTGTTGATCGAGAAACCGAGCACCGCCAAGAAGGCAGCAACCATATTCTGATTCATTTCGAGGTGTACAAGCCCAATAGCGTTGAACACAACTACAATGATCAATGCTGCAATAATGTCGTGCACAAGTGCGAGAACCGCACCCAATCCAAATGTAAATTCAAATCGGAAAGCCACGTACAGCAAAATAACAATCACAGAAAAGATAACAGCGGTCAATGCATTCATCTGCATTTCTTCACCCACCTTTCCTTCAAATGTCTCTGATCCGCGTAGGTCAATTCCTGCTTCTGGGAATGCTGCAGATGCGATGCGTACTACTTCGTCAGAAGCAGCCACGCCGTTAATCTCTGTTGGCACACGCAGGATGTACTGATTGCCTGCACCAAATTCCTTGATTTCAGCTCCATCAACACCTGCGTCGTTCAATACATTCCGCAAGTCTTCTACATCGAGCGTTCCTTCATTGTACTGTATGTTTACTTCAGTACCGCCGGTAAAGTCAATACCCAGGTCGATCTGAATCATAGATACAGCAACAATGCCGAGAATTATAAAGGCAGCCGAGAACGTAAATACGAGTTTGGCTTTGCCTATAAAGTCAATATGTGTTCCGCGAAAAAATTCCATCGCGCTTTTGTCTCCAAATCAAATTACAGTTCTTGATATTAGCCGAGGTTAAACTCAGCGCCTTTCTCGTTGACATTTGCCATGAGCTCAAAGAGAGCACGAGAGACAACAACAGCGGTAAACACTGTCATTACGATACCAATCATAAGCGTTACGGCAAAGCCTTGAATAGGGCCTGACCCGAAGTACCACAGCACACCTGCAGTGAGGAATGTGGTGATGTTGGAGTCAAGGATCGCACTCAACGACTTGGAAAAGCCTTCTTCGATAGCGGCACGAAGTGACTTCCCACGGTTACGCTCTTCACGGATACGTTCAAAAATGAGGATGTTAGCATCCACGGCCATACCAATAGTAAGAATCAAACCGGCAATACCTGGAAGCGTGAGTGTTCCCTGGAATGCGCTCAACAAAGTGAGAATAAGCACAACGTTGATCAATACTGCAATGTCGGAAATAACTCCGCCTTTTGCGTAATAGAGCAACATGAAGAGAACCACAAAACCAAATCCGAGCAATGAAGCACGAATACCGGCTGAGATAGAGTCGGCACCCAAACTAGGCCCAACCACTGTTTCTTGGATGATTTGCACAGGTGCTTTCAAAGCACCGGCTTTCAGTACAACGGCCAAAAGCTCTGCTTCTTCAATGCTACGCGAACCCGTAATCTGGCTCTGTCCGTTATTGATAGGGTTCAGAACATTTGGAGCAGAATACACGCTACCGTCCAGCACAATTGCGACGCGTTTGTCAACATTTGCCTGTGTGATACGAGCCCATTGCGCAGTTCCTTCGTCGTTCATAGACATCGATACAACTGGCTGTTGCGATTGGTCGTACGTCGGACGTGCATCTGTGATCACATCACCGCCAAGTTCAGCTTCGCGTTTTACACCATACATCGGGTAAAACTGCTGCCCGTCTCCAAAGTCTGAAGGATTGGCTTCGATGAGAACTTCATATTCTTCTGGTACCAAACGCTGAATTTCTGGACGCCCGAGTATTTCGCGTACGTCTTGAAATGTTTCTGCTGGCACATAGAAGTTGTATTCGCCGTCTGGGAACTGAGTACGGGCATAGTCGATTTGTTGCTGACCGTTGCCCATGTCAACCAATGTGCTGAAGAGCATTGTGAACGGGTGTTCAGCACGGTACTCTTCAATCAACTCGTCTTCAGATTTTTCCGGCTCAGCAGCTTCTTCAGTTGAATCTGAAGCAGCAATTTCAGTACTGTCGGTGTCACCGGCAGCCATGTCTTCGCCAGACTCTGTTGCTGTTGTGTCTGTAGCTGGAGCTTCTTCCACTTCTTCAGGAGCTTCCATTGTTCCAGCTTCACGCGCCAAGAAATCGTCAATACGCTTAAATGTTGCGGCGATATCAGAATTGTTGCGAACAAGTTTGAACTCCAACTTTGCAGTTGTTTGGATGAGTTTCTTCACTTCTTCTTCATTTGCAACGCCTGGCAATTCAAGTACCAAACGACGCTCACCAAGCACCTGAATGTTAGGTTCAGAAACACCGTATTTGTTCACACGTTGCTTCATCACTTCTTCAGCTTGCTTGATTGCTTCGTCGATACGAGTCTCGAGGTTCTCCGTGATAACGGCGTCTTCTACGTCGGCATCGTTTCCGAAGTCGAAATAGCTGAACAGCTCGCGATTCTGCGGACGTGCAATTTCATCAAACTTGGCTAAAAATACTTCCAACACAGGCTGCTCTGAAGTTTCCAGCTCAGTAGCTGTAGCTTCGAGAACACTGAAGAGAATGTCGTCCTGCAATTCATTCGGAACAGACTCTTCGAGCAACTTGAGAACATCAACTTCCATGGTAACATACATGCCACCTTGTAAGTCGAGTCCGAGTTTCAAGCGCTTTTCGCGTGCGGATTCATAAGATTCACCATTTTCATTGAGCCAAATGTCCTGTTCTTCAGGGCTGAGACTCTCTAATTCTGACTGCATTTGCCATGCCTGGTATGTCGGCCAAAGCTGAAAACCGGCGATGACAAGCGGAATGAGAATTAGCATCCACTTTCCAAGATTATTACCCTTTTTCAAGAGTACACTCCTTACAATGTATCATAACATGTTGTTGACGAGTTGATACCGCACAATACGGTACAGAACCGCAAATATAACCGCATATGCTTGAAAATTCAAACAAATGTAGCGAAACAGCGGATTGATTATTGCGGACAAGCCTACAAACTGCAATAAACGCAGCGACTATTCAAACTTTTAGCTGATATTTTTGGCTCCAACCGATTCAACTTTTGTTGGGTTATGTTTCGTCGCGGTTCAAACTAGCGTTATATTGGTCGTTTTTGGTCGCGGAATAACGAGTCGAAACAATGGAAGAGCGCAGCGAGAGAGAAATACGGATGATTGCACAGAACCGCAAGGCGAGACATGACTACCATGTTGTTGATAGCCTTGAGGCTGGAGTCGCTTTGGTGGGCACCGAAGTGAAGGCGTTGCGCGAGGGAAAATGCAGTTTCCAAGACGCGCACGCAGTGTTCAAAGGCAAGGATGAGCGAACGGAGTTGTTTTTAACTGGCCTGTATATCCCAGAATTCAAACACGGCAACATCAACAATCACGCACCAAAACGCGATCGCAAGCTCCTGCTGAAGAAACGTGAAATCCTGCGTTTGTTGCAACGCTCACAAGAGAAGGGTTATACGATTATTCCGCTGGCTGTGTACTTTTCCGGCCCGTACTGTAAGGTCGAAATTGGCCTGTGCAAGGGTAAAAAATTGTACGACAAACGCGACAGCATCAAAGAAAAGGATATGCAACGCCGAATGCGCCAAGCTCAGGATTGACCAGGGGAACCTTCTTGTTACTTGGCACGCACGTATAGAAAACGCTTCTTGCCTACCTTTATCAGCCGTTTTTCAGTAATGTCCAATTCGGCTTCAGGATCTGTGCACTTCTCGCCGTCCACAGATACAGCGTTCTGCTTGATCATTCTGCGTGCCTCACCATTAGATTTGCACATTCCTGATGTTGAGAGAATTGTGAGAATGCCAAAGGTTGGACCACCTTCTTCAAACACAAACTCGTCAATTTCATCGGGCACGTCTTTCTTGACGAAAATGCGCTCAAACTCAGCAAAGGCCGCTTCTGCAGTTTGTTTGTCATAATAGCGCTCGATAATGCTCTGCGCTACCTGCACTTTCGCTGTTCTTGGGTGTAATTCACCGCTCTCAAGTGCTGTTTGCATTGCAGTGGTTTCTTCAGGAGAAGCCCATCCGCCGTACTGATAATAACGCGAGATCATGTTGTCTGGGATCGACATAGTCTTGCCGAACATATCGCGTGGTGAGTCAGTTACGCCTATATAGTTATCGAGCGACTTACTCATTTTCTCAACGCCATCGGTACCTTCCAAAATCGGCATCATAATGCAGCACTGCGCACTCATCCCTTCTTCTTTTTGCAAGGCGCGCCCTACCAAGAGGTTGAATTTTTGGTCGGTGCCACCTAGCTCAACATCGGACTTGATTGCAACTGAGTCCATCCCCTGCGCAAGTGGATACAAGAATTCGTGGATAGAGATTGGCTGACCTGATTTGTAGCGCTTTGAAAAGTCGTCGCGCTCGAGCATTTGAGCAACAGTGTACTTTGCACTGAGCTTGATAACGTCGGTGAATGTCATTTTATCTAGCCAGTCTGAGTTGTGCACAATCTCAATTGTATCGGTATTGAGCACCTTGCCTGCTTGTTCAAAATACGAGCGGCCAAATTCACGTGTTTCTTCAATAGTCAGGGCTGGACGGGTCTTAGACTTACCCGTTGGGTCACCAATACTTGCAGTAAAGTCTCCAACGATAAGGATTCCGTGGTGCCCCAAATCTTGAAAGTCGCGCAATTTTTGCAACACAACGGCGTGGCCGATATGCAAGTCTGGACGGCTTGGGTCACACCCCAGTTTCACGCGCAACGGCGTGTTAGTCTTTATGGAGTGCTCAACTTTTTGCGCAAGTTCATCTTGTGGAAGAATTTCAGCAGTGCCAGCTGAGATAACGTCCATCTGTTCGTTCAGGGTTGGGAAGTGTGTTGCCATTGCGGTGTCTATAGTCTATTTCCCTTTGCCAAACAGGACAACGGGTATGGTTTTCAACAAAATTTTTAAGTCCATCCAAATCGTAAAATTCTCGGCATAATACACATCGAGCATCATAGCCGAATGCAGGTCAAGTGCCTCCATTTGTCGTCCAGTTACTTGCCACAATCCCGTGATACCTGGCAGCACCAAGAAACGCTTCTTGTGCCATGCGCTGAATAGCTCGACCTCGTAGTCTAGGCATGGACGTGGTCCCACAATACTCATATCACCTTTGAGTACGTTCAAGAACTGCGGCAACTCGTCAATGCTGTACTTGCGCAAAAAACCACCAATGGGGGTAATTCGCGGGTCGTTGGACACTTTGCCCATGTGCTTGCCTTCTTTAAGAGCTTGCTTGGCCGCTTCCATATGTTCAGTTGAGTCATTTACTCGCATCGTGCGAAACTTCAACATCATAAATGGTTGAGCCCGTTTGCCGATGCGTTCTGACTTGTAGAACACAGGCCCTTTAGATGTGAGCTTCACGAGGGCTGCCACAATGATGCCTGGAACTATGGCCACTGACAAAAAGGCGAGACTCAAGCAGATGTCCATGACGCGTTTAGCCAGCAAACCCGGACGAAAATAGTACGGCTGCGGAATCTCCATGGCACCGAGCGCATCGGTCTTGTTCAACCCGCCCTCGTTGTTGATGATATTCAACAATTTGGAGGTGACGCGCACTGGCAATCCAGTATTCTTACAGGCCTGAACAATCGCGAGCAACCTGTCGTGCTCTACCGAATTCATGGTCACGTAAATCTCTTCGGCACCTGTATTCAAGGCATGTTCGGCAATGCGGTCCACTCCGCCAAGCACTTGATACCCCAGCAGCTTCTTGCCAACTTTTTCGGGATCGTCGTCAACAAACCACGCATTATCGACATTGAGCTCTGGGTCATTCACAATGCGCAACGCAAATTTCTCACCAGCATTTCCCGCACCAACAACAAGCACACGCACAGGCTCTGCCTCTGCGATAAGGTGTCTGCGACGCACGAGATAGGTGACGACTGAGCGCCCGACGGACATAAACAGCACGCCTGTGATAGCCAAGCCAAGCGTGTATCCGCGTTCAGACACCGAGAAAAACGTGTCTTGAAAAAAGAACAACACAACAATCAGCATCAAGCTGAAAGAGAGATAGGACTTAACTATTTGCGTGTATTGATCAACACGATTGGTTAGAACTTTGTTCGTGTACAAACGATTAAAGTAAAACAGCGGAAACAGAACAACAGATGCAATTGAGTAAAACAGCATCAGCTTTGGCTGAAAAACAGCTCCGAGATCAGGACTGATATCGCGAACAATATCGAGTGAGCGCAGCCAGAACACTGAAGCCAACGAAGCTGCAATGGCCAAACAGTCAATGACTGCGACAACTACTTTGGATCCGGATTTCGTTTCTTCTTTGCTTCCTGGTGAACTCACGTATTCTGAACCTGCTGATAAAACTCTACGAGATCTTTGGCCAGCACATGTGTGTCCAACTTCTCGCGGACAAATTTTCGCGCTTCGG
Source organism: bacterium (assembly GCA_030426285.1). Taxonomy (GTDB): domain Bacteria; phylum Bacteroidota; class Ignavibacteria; order Kapaibacteriales; family UBA7675; genus JAUHYX01. The sequence goes on along the minus strand of JAUHYX010000140.1, from coordinate 1,215 downwards.
CACCTTTCTCAAGCCACTCCTTTTCTCCCGACAAAGCCTGCATGAGAACATCTGCAAATGCTTGCGGGGAATCGTCGGCTGACATCCAGCCAACATTGTTCTCGGCAAATATAATGGGAAAATCACTGATTGGCGTACTCACAACAGCTTTGCCGGCATTGAAGTAGTCTGAAACTTTACTGTGCCAACGCGCTTTGTTCGTGATATTGATTTTCATTGGCAATACACACACGTCCGAAGCAGCAAGGTATGTGTACACTTCTTCGAGTGTTTTCAGATACCCTGTCTTTACGATGTTGTACTCTTCGCAGATTTCTGGAGAAATGCTGTAAGAACCAATCCAAAGCAAGGTGTAGTCGTACGAGCGGCGTACAATCTCTAAGGCTTGCAGCAGCAATGCAAAATCTGTTTTGTAGATCGTACCGCTAAAACACAGCACCGGGGTTGTGAACTCAAGCCCCAATTGCTTGCGCGCTTCTTCGGTTGTTGGCACATCTACATTGGTGTCGCACCCTACATGCTGTACGATGGTTTTTTCAGCCGGATACCCCATGGCAACGAGTCTGTCGCGCAAAAACGTTGTGATTGTGGTAGCTCCATTGGCGAATCTGCGGAAGTACTCTTCGAACCAAGTCTCAACTCTCCCCAATGTCGCGGAATACAGAGCGCCGCTGCGTTCTGTGGCTAAACCTCCGCCACCAAAAAGATCCCACCAACTGAGAATCAGGGGTTTGCGCTTGACATATTTTGCAACTAGAGCGGGTACAATCACATTTGGGCGGCAGTCAATAGCATGCACAATGTCTGGACGCAGTCGCAGTACAAAGAATACGCGGCGCAATGCATTGTACAAATCAACTCCCTGACGCAGCTCACCAAACAACACATCTGGTGCCTGATACACATCAACCCCGCGAATCGTGCTTGTTGTAGCTCGAAGCTTCTTGGTCTTTGAAGTGCAAATCAGCGTCACCTTGTGTCCTTCGTCTACTATAGCAGCACACTGCTCTAGCACTTTAAAGTATGGACCGGTTCCGTATTGGTTATGGATAAGTAAGGCTACGTGCATCTTGCAAAGTTAAGAAATCATACTCATTGAGTACGTAGAAACTGTCGCCAGTTTTCACCAAACTTTTCAAGAGTGTAGCGATCTCGAAACTTGGCTTGACACGCTTGCCCCATATTGCGACATGTTTGGCGGTCCTCGATAAGTTC
>JAUHYX010000139.1 GCA_030426285.1 bacterium | reverse complement strand
TGTATGCAGAGTCGTCCGAAATTGTACTTTCCGGAGACTCGGGTGACGCCCTATTGAATGAAACATTGAGTATGTTGCGAAAACAGCCGTATGCCAATCGAGTTGTGCTATTCAATTACACTGAATATTCTAAAGGCTTGTCGTCAATTGCACCTTTTGTTGCCGGCTACCAATCTGAAGCTGGCGGTAGCGTGTATGTTTGCAAAAACTATGCATGCATGATGCCTGCGACAACAATTGAACAAGTGCGCGACAATCTTGGGTATACTAAAGACTAGCGAGTTTGCTCTAAAACAAAGAACTCAATTCTCCGGTTTCTGGCGCGGCCACGCTCGGAAGCATTGTCACCTATTGGCTTTGTTTCTCCCAAACCTCGTGTAAAGAGGCGATTTGAAGTAATTCCATGGCCAATGAGATAGTCTTTTACAGCCTCTGCCCGTTTCGTTGAAAGAGCAAGGTTGAGTGCAGGATCACCTAAATTGTCTGTATGGCCACGGATCTCGATAACATAGTCTTCGTTTTCGTGTAGCCACATAGCCACATTGTCAAGAATTGGTTCGCTTTCAACCCGTATTTGAGCTCGGCCTACTTCAAAGTTGATTCCTTGCGGCGTGTACGACTCGCCGGCTGCTACTTCGATTGCAGGTTGTTCAACAATGACCGTATCGCGAACAACAATGCGTTCGGAAAGCATGACAGTGTCTTTTGTTTCTGGAGGTGGACAGCCTTCAAACTCTGGTGTTCCGGCTACACCGGGGCAGAGGTCTAAACCGTCTGCAATGCCGTCATTGTCCGAATCTGCATGTAGGGCGTTGAGTCCAAGCCCGATTTCCTCTGGGTCACGAATTCCGTCCAAATCCGTATCAGCTCTCTTGGGATTCGTCTTGTAGAGAGTGACTTCCTCAAAGTCGAATAGTCCATCCTCGTCAGAGTCTTTGGAATTGGGGTTGGTGTTGTATACAAACACTTCGTCACTGTCCGAAATCCCGTCTTCATCTGTGTCAATAAGGCGAGGGTTTGTGCCATATACCTTGAGTTCATCGTAGTCTGATACACCGTCTTTGTCTGAATCTTGTGAATATGGATCTGTACCGAGACGCAGTTCTTCATCGTCTTCCATGCCATCGTTGTCGGCATCATTGTCGCCAAGCAAGAGGTAGGAAATGCGCACCTCGGCAGTTGCATATGCATCGCTCTCGGTGGCGCTACCATCATTGCGCAGCAGTGCAAAAGCATCGAGGAAGTCAGTTTCTAGAAATCTGTAGTTTGCAGATGCACCTACAGAGAGAGTTCGGGTCAAGTATACATCCAGTCCCATTCCAGCGATTGGGTGTGGGTCAAACTCATCTTCATCTCGAAACTCAGGGTAGTGTGACGGAAATCCAAGCGGATTGAGGGGATCATTTTCAATGTCAGATGCTTGAAAACTCAGTGCGCTGTATCCACCAAATAGGAAATAGTTGACTTGCGAGCGTGGAAAGAGATTTAGAAACAACAGTGCGTCGAATGTTGTCACTTTTGTTGTGCGAATGACGGGTAGATCTGCATCTGGAAAGTCTGCCACAGGGTACTGTACCTCAAATCCGTCGCCAAAACGCGGGCGATATCGCCGCAAATAACGCAGTTGTCCGTGGCTGACATTAATGCCCAAGGCAAGTTCTGGTGCAAAAGGGAAAATGTATCTTGTTCGCAGTGCCCCTTGCAAGCCAACATTGTTGTCCGTGAATTCCCCAAAGTATTTGGTGACACCAAAGGAAGCGCCAATTTCAAGCGAACCATCAGGAACAATTCGCCGTAGAGTACTCGGGTCGTCACCCTGCTCCGAATAGGTAGAACTCGTACACAGCACAAGCATACATATCACCAAAGCTGCCATTTGGCGCATGACATTCTCTTCCTGGATTCTCAACACAAATATTGCTGCTACAACGCAAGGTACGAAAGAAAATTGTGGACTTCGCGGTTTGTGCGTAGTTTGTATGACCACAGATTTTCACATTTAGCGATCCTGCTTGCTGTCTTTGTATGGAAACAACATTAGAACAGTTCAAACGATACATTTCTAACAATGCCGGTGCGTGTACAACGACCCGAGCTGACAAGTCTCTGGATGTGAGATCTATCGGCGACGTGTTGGTAGATGTTACGCGTGCCGGGTTTACACCTCATGCGTTAGATTTTTTCTCCTCTCTAGTCAATCAAAGGGAAACTTCAGAGTTCATAAACAAGTTTAAGCGCGGCGACATAGTCAACGTAACTGAAGGTCGTCCGTCCATGCAAGCTAGGGTGCGCCTCGCTGTTGCTGACAACTCCAGTGAACACACCGAACGCAACTTGGCAGGTCTACTTCGAGCAAAAGAGCTAGCAGATGCTGTTGAAGCAGGAACACTTGTGGGTAGCACTGGGCAGAAAATCCAGAAGATTATTCACATTGGCATTGGTGGTTCATTTCTCGGACCAGCTCTACTCAGCGACTTTTTCTCACTCTCCTGTGAATCGCGGCTACATGTCGAGTTTGTGTCTTCTCTAGATGGAGTCTCCCTGGATAGAGCATTAGCCTCTTCCGACCCGGAAACCACCATGTGCGTCGTGGTGTCACAGTCGTTCTCTACATGGGAAACTTTGGCCAATGGGCGCAAAGTGAAGCAGTGGTTGCAAAATCAAGTCGGTGATCGCGCGGTTGAGCAACAATTCTTTGCTGTTACCGCCGAGGCAGAAAAGGCTATGCAGTGGGGTCTGAGTGAAGAATGTGTTATCGTGTTTCCAGATGGTTTGGGTGGACGCTTCTCACTTTGGTCAGCTGTTAGTTTGAGTGTGGTGCTGCAGTTTGGATGGGAACATTTTCACGCATTCGTGTGTGGTGGCGCACTTGTAGATAGAAATGTTGATGCCATGAAAGCAGACTCTCCGCTACTTGCTATGACGCTATTTCAAATGATAAATATGCATTTGCGTGGTTGCAAAGGATTGTCTGTGTCAGCCTATAATTCAATGTTGCGGAAAGTGACGCCCTGGATGCAACAATTGGAAATGGAAAGCAATGGCAAGGTGTGGAGAAAAGACGGCAGTGTGGATTACAGTGTAGTTGCACCAATTGTGTTTGGCCAGCAAGGAACAGATTGTCAACATGCCTACTATCAGATGCTTCATCAAGGTAGCGATGTAGTGCCTGCAGAGTTAATAGGTGTGGTTGACGCAAAATTTCCAGAAGAAACGAAATATCAATTGGCCAACATGCTTGCCCAAGTACGAACATTCTCAGAAGGAGCCGGAGATGAGACGGAGGATGCCGCGTACCGGATCCTGAATGGAGGTCGGCCTACTATGGCTTTTGTCTTGAAAAACACAACGCCCGCTGCTCTAGGTACGTTGCTAGCCCTGTTTGAATACAGAACGATCTTGCATGGACACTTGTCGGGAGTCAATAGCTTCGACCAGTTTGGAGTGGAACATGGCAAGACGCTGATCCAGCCTGTGTTGGACGAATTCAGCGGCAGTCGTGCCAGTTCCGATCAATTGGTTGATCTACTTAAGAATCTGCTCTAGATTGTTCCTGTTGCGCCGAAAATGAAAAAAGTGTTAATACACCTTATTCGCTGAAGATATAATATTGCACACCACCAGAAAGAATGTTGAACTGAGAAACGCTATATGCTAGCGTTGCAACCAGACCATCAAATTCACCTGTCAAACCAACTACAAACTTGCGGTTCGTATTCTCTAGTACAACCTCGGAAACTTGAGGCTCTTGATCGCCTGGATACAAAGGGTCTTCAACACCGTACTCGCCATTCCCGAAGTCTTTAAGTAATCCCAGTTGTATCTGAATTTCCCACGGTATTGTGTACGTATAGCTTGTGTTTATTGAGATTTGCTCGTGCGAGTAACCAGCATAAACTGTAAAGGGTTCAAATTCATAACTTGCGTGTATGTTCGCATTGTAGATGTCTGCGTCAGCAAGAAGCTTTGCACTCGTAACCCCAACTGTATTCTCAAGCGTCGTATTCTGATATGCTCCTTGGATAGCCACGTCGACCGGTAGTGTAGGGAAGTACTGACTAATTGAGTGTTTTAGGCCAATTCCAAAGAACGAAAATTCACCCACTACTTCGTCAAACTCCACTGAAGGGATATAACGCAGTAGTAGTTCTGTGCCCATGAATGAGCCAATTTCAAGTTGGGGCACTGCCGCGACCACACTCGAAATATCCGCACCCTTTGGCAAACGTTGTTCGTCCGGCAAGCCCAAGAGAGCATTCTCTAGGTTCATTTTTGAAGTAGAGTCTAAAAGACCGTACAAAGCTGTCTTGCGAATTTCCTCCACCAAGTACTCTCTGGGAATTTCTAGAGACGTTTCCTCAGTGGGACCAAAGATTGTTGCTGCTTGTTCAGGAATGTCAATCTCGCCCTCGGCAATGCCTTTTGCAAAAATCGTCTTGATTTGTTCGTAAGCAGCGTTTCCAATCGGAGTACGGTTCGGGTCCCATCCCGGTTCTGACGGTATTGTTGGCGTGTAGTATGCGTGGTCGTCCGAAACAAATCCTGCCATGACATGGACGCCAAAACGTATGTACAATGAGTCTTGTGGTATCTTAGCCGTACTAAAGAAACGCGCATTCGTGGCCGCATTCGCTGTCACAACCAATGGTTGTAGATAAGGGACGCTATTTTGGTCAAAAAGGTCCTTGCTAAACATACGTACAATCTCTACAGTGAGCGGGTCGGCAGGCTCTTGAGCTTGAACACTGCTCAGAGGAACTGACCAGAGGCCCGCCAACAATAGGCAGCAAGTGAATCGTTGCATGTATGTATATCTCATTTAGAATTCTCCAGGGAATACTATTGGGAGCGCATCTTTGATATTGTCAACGGAGTGAATTTCCAGACCCTTTGTTACGTCGGCTTCAAAATGATCTAGCTCGCTAGCATTGTCTGCAGGCACGAGAACAGTCTTGATGCCCGCAGCTTTTGCTGCGACGAGTTTTTCCTTTAGGCCACCGATTCGCAGTATATTTCCTCTTAGTGTCACCTCTCCAGTCATTGCGATAGTACCCCTGACTTTTCGTTTTGACAATGCAGAAATCAGTGCCATTGTCATGGTGATGCCGGCACTTGGCCCGTCTTTTGGGATCGCGCCTTCTGGAATGTGTATGTGAATTTCAGACTTTGAAAAGAAATCTTCATCCACACCCAAGAAGTCGGCATTAGATCGAACATATGTGAGAGCAGCGTGAGCAGACTCCTTCATCACGTCACCCAATTTCCCTGTAAGGCTCAGTTTCTCTTTGCCTGGCATGACATTGATTTCAATTTCAAGTGTATCTCCACCGAATGCCGTCCAAGCCAGTCCATTAACAAGGCCAACTTTCGCTGCTCTACTCGTTTTCTTGTCAATGAAAAACGGTGACTTGAGGTAGTCATTGAGAGAATCAGGTGTAACTACAACTTTGTCGCTTTTGTCGTGCTTTCCTTCAAGGAACTCTAAAGCCACCTTGCGAAGTACCCCGCCGATCATACGTTCTAAATTCCTTACACCAGCTTCTTTTGTGTAGCCAGAGACTATCGCTGACAATGTCTTCTTTGGGACTGACACGTTGAAATCAGACAATCCATTTGCCTCTTTCTGTCGCGGCAGGAGGTGTCTTCTGGCAATCTCAAGCTTCTCGTGCTTGAGGTAACTCGAAAGCTCTATGACTTCCATTCTGTCAAGCAGTGGGCCAGGGATATTGTATTTAACATTTGAGGTAGTAATGAAGAGAACCTTGCTCAAATCGTATTCAACATCGAGGTAGTGATCCATGAAATCTGAGTTTTGTTCGGGGTCTAGCACCTCAAGCAAAGCAGCGCTAGGATCGCCTCGGAAATCTGCCGACATTTTGTCGATTTCATCCAAAAGGATGACTGGATTAACTGTACCTGCACGTTTCATGGCTTGGATGATTTTTCCTGGCATCGAACCAATGTACGTGCGCCTATGTCCGCGGATCTCCGCCTCATCGCGAATACCTCCGAGCGCTATGCGAACGAACTTGCGGCCGAATGCGCGCGCAATAGACTTTGCTAGACTCGTCTTACCGGTTCCTGGTGGGCCGGTAAGGCAGAGAATTGACCCTTGCGGCTTTGAAGTGAGTTTTAGAACTGCAACATGCTCCAACAACCGTTCCTTCACGAAATCAAGTCCATAGTGGTCCTTGTCAAGCACTTTGCGAACGTGGTCGAGGTCTAGATTGTCTTGTGTTTCCTCATGCCACGGTATGTCTTTCACCCAATCGAGGTAGTTGCGAATAACGCCAAATTCGGGAGACATAGCAGGCATTTTTCGCAGTTTGCCAAACTCTTCAAAAACTTTCTCTTTCACACCTTCGGGCAACTGAGCGTCTTCGAGATGTTGGCGCAACTTTGCAAGTTCTGGTTGAGCCTCTTCATCGTCACCTAGCTCTTGCTGCAGGGCGCGAATCTGCTCTTGAATAAAAAAACGTCGCTGCGCCTTCTGTAGCGTCTCGTGCACCCTTGAGTCAATATCTTTCTCAATACTCAGCACTTCAATTTCAGAAGTGAGAATCGAGATTAGGGCAAAGAACTGTTCTTTTACGGTTTCGGCATTGAGAATGCGCTGCTTAACCCCAGTGTCTTGCAAAAGATTGGCGGCTGCGTAGTACAGCTTTCGAACCGGGTCGTCTAGATTTTTGAAAGCAATAGCGGCTTCTGGTGGAATGTTGCTGTTAGCCTTTATGTACCCCTCAAAAAGCTCTGAAGCATGCCTCATCATCGCTTCAAACTCCGTGTCGGTCTCATCAGGAGCAACAGGATCTATCATTTCGATATCGGCCTCAAGGCATTGTTGAGAATCGACAAACCGTTTCACCACACCTTGGTTGATGCCATCAACAAGAATCTTGATCAAGTTGTTGGGAAGGCGAATCAGCTGAATGATTTTTGCGACCGTGCCATGAGTGTTGAGGTCCTCCTTGCCCGGTTCATCTGTTTCCGAATCAAGCTGAGAAGTCAGAAAAATGAATTTTCCTTTTTCAAGAGACTTTGATACCGACTTCAGCGAAGATTCTCTTCCGATAAGGATCGGGAAGATCATGTGGGGAAAGATAACGACATCGCGAAGCGGTAAAACTGGCAGTCTGCGCGGTATCTCATCCGTTTCGCGTGCCTTCTCGTCTATTTCTTGCAGTGTTTTGTCTGTCTCGTCCATATACATCTATTTGTGCTTGTTCAATTGCCTCATAAGATACCCTAAGATGCCACCAAAGTGAAATTATTGTAGCTCATCAAACACGATCGTGTTTGCAAGGCATGTGGGAAAGCGATAAATTCGCCGGATTAAAACAAAAATTCAATGTGAGAAAACCAGGAGCACTAGCGCGTGGATTTGTTCGAGAAATGCCAGCAGTTTACACTTGCAGACGACGTAAAGGCTGCAGGCATATACCCGTACTTCAGGGCCGTTGAAGAAAATGAAGGTCCTGTTGTTTCAATGGAGGGTCGCAAGGTCATCATGGCCGGATCCAACAATTACTTAGGGCTAACAGCAGATCCCCGAGTCAAAGCAGCAGCAGTCGAAGCCATCGAAAAGTTCGGCACAAGTTGTAGTGGATCGCGGTATTTGACCGGAACCATTGATTTGCACAATCAGCTCGAAGAGCGTCTTGCAAAATATCTTGGTTTTGAATCTGTACTCCTGTTTTCTACTGGCTATCAAACTGCGATTGGCGTTGTGGCAGGTCTTTGCGGGAGAGGTGAGTATATCATCTCCGACAAAGAGAATCATGCCTGCATCATCAGTGGTGCTATCATGGCAAAAGGGGCCTTCGCAGAATTTGTGCGTTACAAGCACAATGACATGGAAGACCTTGAGCGCGTGATTAGTCGCATACCTGAAGACGCATCCAAATTGATTGTAACTGATGGAGTTTTCAGTGTATCCGGTGAACTAGTGAACTTGCCTGAGCTCAATCGTATAGCCAAGAAGTACGGTGCTAGAGTCATGGTTGACGATGCACATGCCGTTGGTGTTATTGGGGAAGGCGGAAGAGGAACTGCGAGTCACTTTGGGTTGACAGAAGAGACTGATTTGGTGATCGGAACATTCTCCAAGACATTTGCCTCTTTAGGCGGATATGTTGCCGGACCAGAGCGCGTTATTAACTTTCTAAAGCATCAAACGCCAGCGCTTATTTTCAGCGCCAGCCCAACTCCACCTTCTTGCGCTGCTGCTTTGGCTGCACTAGATATCCTCGAGAAAGAGCCTGAGCGCGTGACAAAGTTGGTTGCCAATGCAGACTATGTACGCAAAGGCTTTGAAGAGCTCGGCTTTGAAATTATGGAGTCGCCAACAGCCATTGTACCTGTTATTATTGGTGATGTAGAAAAGACTCTCGTGTTTTGGAAAGAGTTGTACGACAGGGGCGTGTTTGTAAATGCGTTTATTCCACCTGGAGTGCCGCCAACAATGAGTATGTTGAGAACTAGCTACATGGCTACACATACAACTGAGCAACTCGACCAAATGATTAGCGTGTTTGAAGAGGTTGGCAAGAAGTTGCAGCTGATTAGCTAAGTTGTTGTTTTTAATGGCGTTAAGGCATCGTATCTGACGCTGCACTTTAAAATATTCTTAAAAGCCATTTTTTTCTTGCATATGTGTCCGCTGTACTTGTATTTTGAGCGGTGTCTGTAGAGAAGCAGCATCTCTCAGACGAGCTTCGATAGTATCGAAGCGGTTCCCTAGCACACACACATCTAGGCCTTTGAGTTGGCGGCTAATAGCCGTTCAAAGCATTGCGCCAATTGAAAATTTAATGCAATTGTACTGCGTTCTGCGCAATGGGATCTCTGTATCACATTGTGTTGCAACGATTTGAAGTAGTGAAAGGTTACCGAAAAGTAACACAGTTGTACTCGCTTTGTATCTGACAAAAAAGTCTTTGTATTGCGCTGCAGCTACGTTATTTTTGTGTGAACGTTTTTCTTGCGCTCGTTGGCTTCTCACCAATAGGTAGGGGTCGATGTCTTCGGCTTGGGCATCACAATACGTGCGTTTTCACATCAGCCGGAATATTGAGATAAGATTATAGTGTTGGCTCAACCCCACAGAATCTTTGTCAATCGCATATAACAGGATGTTGGCGTAAGCTGGCGTCCTATAACCGTTTAAGGCATGAACAAAACATTTATAATACAATTACCAACTCACCAATTTTTGGAGCTTTGGAGTTTATGACTGCATTTCTACTCAGCTTGATTCACGCGGTAGGAGTGGTGCTATTGAACATGGTCACGAGAGTGACTGGTTCTGTGCCGCGAATTCTGCGTTCTGAAGGCCGGAGCAGCTCATCTGTTCCCAATCAGAACCAATCGGGTGATGTGGTAGAGGCGATGAGATCGCTTCCTACCTTACGTCCGAGAGGTGTTACCCAATCGCAAATTGCGACGGTAGCTAGAAACAGTTGGAAATCCAACGCGCGTTTGGCAAAGATTGCCATGGGCGCTGTTGCGGTTTTCGGACTGTTAGTAACTAATGTGTCTGATACACAGGCGCAGTGTACATCGCAAGCGGTGTACTCGTTAATCAACGGAGTGGATAACTCTGTTCCCCCAGTGAAGGTGGGGAACGCGATTCCATTCGATGTGTTGTTAGCCGCAGTTGACGC
>JAUHYX010000138.1 GCA_030426285.1 bacterium | reverse complement strand
CGACGAAGGACGCCGCTTGATTGATTGGGCAGAATCTCGCATGCCGGTAATGATGAAGCTGCGTGAAGAATACAGCAAAACTCAGCCGTTCAAAGGCTACCATATCACAGGCTGTTTGCACGTAACCAAAGAAACTGCCGTTTTGATTGAAACATTCAAAGCAGCTGGTGCTCGCGTGTCTTGGTCTGGATGTAATCCGCTCTCAACAAATGATGCAGTTGCAGCAGCATTGGCGGCCAATGACATCGAGATTTATGCATGGTATGGCAACCACGAAGACTTCTACTGGTGTATAGATCGCACTATCGACGACAAGCCTCAGTTGACACTCGATGATGGTTGTGACTTGATCAACCAAGTTCACGAACAATATCCTGAATATGCAAAAACAGGTGTAATTGGCGGAACTGAAGAAACAACTACTGGTATTCAGCGTTTGCGTGCTCGCTCTGCAGCAGGTAAGCTGTTGTACCCGGTTATTGCCGTGAACGACGCCGAAACCAAGTGGGACTTCGACAATGTGTACGGCACTGGTCAGTCGACCCTCGACGGTATTATCCGCGCTACAAGTGTGATGCTTGCAGGTAAAAACTTTGTTGTTGCTGGACACGGCCACTGTGGTTCAGGTGTAGCAAAACGCGCATCAGGTATGGGCGCCAATGTTATCGCAACAGAAGTGAAGCCAACAGCAGCTCTTAAGGCTATGCTCGAAGGTCATGAAGTTATGAAGATGGACAAAGCCGCAAAAGTGGGCGACATCTTCTGTACAGCAACAGGTGTGAAAGACGTGATCACGAAAAAGCACTTCTTGTCTATGAAAGACGGAGCGATTGTAAGCAACACTGGACACTACGATGCAGAAATCAACTTGAAAGAGTTGCAAGAAGTATCTGAATCAGTTCGCACGATCCGTCCAAACTGTCAAGAATACACACTCAAAAACGGCAAGCGCATTTATGTTCTCGCCGAGGGTAGACTTGTGAATTTGGCAGCAGCTGAAGGTCACCCATCTGAAGTGATGGACATGAGTTTTGCAAACCAATTCTTGTCACACGCACGCTTAGTTGAAGCAGACAAGAGCAAAACAGAACTCCCAGTTGAAGTTCTCGACATCCCAGTTGAGCAGGATCAGTACATTGCAACGATCAAACTGCGCACAATGGGCGTACGTTTGGACAAGCTTACAGCTGAGCAAGAAACGTATATCTCAGACTACAACGCAGGAACCTAATTCACAAAGGTTCTTGTATTTATTTCAAAGGCAGCAACACCATCGTGTTGTTGCCTTTTTTTATTGGTTCAAGATTGACTGCACAAGGTCTGGTACTTCGTTCCAGTGCGCAGCAATATGTGTTGCTTGGGTGGGTTTGCGTTCACCGTGAAAGCTGTGTTGGTAGTCGCCGTCATAGCGAATGGAGTGCATGCCCATGTCGGCTGCTCCTTTGATATCTGTTTCCTCTATGTCGCCGATGTGGATGCATCTGTGGGGCTCGGTGGCAAAATCCTTTAGTGCTGTTTCGTATGCCGTGCGATGTGGTTTGGCAACACCGGTTTCATCTGAGAAACTAAACGCAGAAAAGTACTGCTCAACGCCAGCGTCGCGCATGACTTGACGCAGAATTCTGCCCGGTGAAAATGCAGTATCGGAAATGAGTGCAATGTCGGCATAGTCGTGCAGCTGTTGCAGAGCTTCGGTCGCGCCGGGTAGAAGTAGGGGTGGATGAGCCAGGATGCTATCAGCAAAACCAACACTTACATGCTCAATAGCATCTGCATCCGTTTTGACGCCAATATGCTGCCAGAAGTACTCCACCAGTTCCTGCGTAAGCGGCGTGCGTTGCTCATGCATCCACACATGACGAAAGTACTCCCAAGAAGCGCGCATCGATGCCTGCACTTTGTCTTCATCTACCGATCCGGTGAGACGCAATAAGTGCTCTTTGATAATGTTCTCGCGCGCCTTCACGCGCTCCTCTCCGCGCTGAGAATCAAACAGGGTGCTCCAGAAATCAATCGTAACTACTGGCTTCATTGTTCCTTCCGCATCCGATCTGCTACTTCGTCGAGCAAATTCACAAGCTCCTGCGAAGGTGCAGGTGCATCGGAACCGCGCGTGATTCGCAATTGGCGAATACCGTCTTCATCAGAACGCGAGAGTTTTTGCTCAATGCGATTTTTGGCTGAGTTGTATGTCGTATCCCATACCGGAACTTGTTGGACGAGCTCTTCAAAACGCTGCTTTTCCGACTCCGTAAACACACTGCGGAGTGTGTCATCAATGGTGTTCATTTCCAAATCACCCATTTTTGTAATGAGCAGCCACACTGGCTCTTGCTCTCCAAAAGGGGAGGCATAGTATTGATAACTTGCTTTTTCATTGAGCGGAGAATCGCTGCAAGCCTGCGTGCCGAGCAGCAAAACACAAACAACCAAAGAGAGAGCGAGTCGAGACATAAGAGGTATCATCTAATTACTGAATAAGATTTTCTTGTTGAACAATGCCATTGAGAGCTTCGATGTATTCTTCTGGAAGATATTCCGACAGCAAATCGGTGTTAGATGCAATCAGTTGCGCCGTGCTGTCTGCACCAACAACATGTTTGCTGTACAGGTAATACCGCGCAAATGACTCATACAATCTGAATTGGGCAACGAAATCTCTGTCCGAAAATGTTTCAAATGCCGCTAGCTCGGCAATTGCCAAAGAGTCTGATCGCACCTGTTGCTTTGCGAGATACATATCGAGCATTGACGAATATGTGTTGGAGGCATTGAAGACAACAATTGAATCGATGTATTCAACGCTTTCAGCGCGCGACAGCTCAAAAGGCCAGAACGTGTTGTGCAGCGCAATGACCGGTGAATTGCCGATGGAATCGAGCAGTGGGTTGCCGTCTACAAACTGCACCACTGTATTGGCTGCGAACGAATGAATTGTTAGTTCGCGTGCATCCAACCAGGGGTCGTGGCACACAATAACAATTTCTGCTCCGCTGGCAGAATCTAGACTTAGGCAGTTCACGTCCACAACAGCACCCGGCGTAACAGTTTGAGCGCGAAAAAACGATTGCGTGGATGCGTCGTACACAAACCACGAAACAGTGTCTACCGCAGCAGAGTCAGCGGGAAGAACGCGTACAACAACATCGCGAATATTGTCGCCATCGAGATCCGCACGCTGCACAACAACTGAGTCCGCAAGCGCTCCTGCGTACTCAAATTCTGGATCGTGCAAGACGAATGTGTCTTTTCCCTGCTCTGCGCTCTTTTCATCTGTAGAGTCGGAGCAAGACACCAAGCCAAAAACGACGAGGCACAAAGCAGCAAATGTGTGATTCAGTGGTTTCATGGCGCTAAAATAGGCAATCCGAGAGTAAGTGACACAAGATTTCCACGGATTGTCGCGATGTTACCGCATTGCAATGTCTCGTTGAAAACATGACGGGTACGTTTTCTTGAATCGATTAAAATGGAAAATCGACGTACATTTGTTGATCGCTATGACAGAACAATTCCCAGTACATACAATGCCGTTGCGCATTGACCGAAACCCCGCAATGTTGATTGTGCTCATGTGTATGGCATTTGTTGTTGCTTTCACGAGTTCACATGCGCGAACGCCGTCACTTGAAATCGGCGAAATACGCAATGTTGCGACGCTAAATTCAGTGGCAGATGACTTTGCACCGAGATGGGCGCCGTGGGGACTATTGTACTTTAACAGTGAGCGAACACGTACGTCTGTATTCTATGTCGCGGCTGAAGAAGAAGCCGGACTGTATTCGGTACGCGTAGCAGAAGAAGGTCTGCAAAGTGCACCGCACCACTCTTCGTACATAGCTTTTTCTCCCAACAACAATGCAATACTCGGCATGTATGAAATGCAGGCTACGCAACCGTACATGGTGTTGGCAGAAATTGGCAGCGAGGCTGGAAAATGGGGACAACGAGCCATCGTTCCCGCGTTGCGCTCACCTCAATCGTTTTCCGGGCAACCTACACTTACACCAGATGGCAAGACCCTCGCGTTTGTTTCCGACAGAGCAGGCGGACAAGGCGGCACGGATATTTGGCTGAGCAAGAGAACCAATGAAGGGTGGGAGCGCTGTTTGCCGCTAGATGCAACTATCAATACCTCTGGAAATGAAGTTTCGCCGTATTTGGTGAGCAATGACACATTGTTGTTTGCATCGAACGGAGCAGGGGGCAAAGGCGGCTATGAAATACTGATGTCGATAAAGGTGGCCGGTGTTTGGCAAGCGCCTATCCCGCTACAAGAATTGAATTCTGAATACGATGAGTTTGACCCAAGTCTCGCTCCAGATGGCTCGTTGCTGTTTACTTCGAACAGACCCGGCGGAAGAGGTGGATTAGATGTGTATTCCGCACGAGTAAAGCGCGAGCAACCGCAAACGCAACCGTTGGTGCTCAACATGAATGTCAACGCATCTGAAATCCATATTGAAGACCAAGTACGAACAGAATCGTTTCCATTGTTGCCATATGTATTTTACGATCGAGGTTCGTTTGAGCCGCGCCAACCAATAAATATCGTGAATGCTAATCCGGATTTCGACCCGTCAGCAATTCGTCCTGGCGCACTCAACGTGTACGCTGAGTTGCTCAACATTGTTGGCTTTCGCATGCAGAACAATCCCCAGGCGGTGTTAGAGCTCACTGGATGCGCTGATGGAGTTGGAGAGCGTGAGAACTCGGCTCTCGGGAGGAGTCGCGCTGAGGTCATACAGCGTTTTCTCAATCGCGTTTGGGACATCGATACAAACAGGGTAAATATCAGAGCTCGCACACTGCCGTTGCAAGCTTCTAGTTCCGAACATATTGAGGGGCAGGCCGAAAACCGCCGTGTGGAATTGCGATGTACAGACAGTCGCATCTTGGCTCCAGTGGTTCTGACGTCACAGCAACAGTTGGTGCGCCCTGATTCCGTGCGCATTGTGGTAGATGCGCGTCCTGCCAAGAGTTTGACATCATGGAAGCTGCATGCGCGAACAAAAACCTTGGGTCGTTTCTTGAGTTTTGAAGGTGCCGTTGTTCCAGACACCGTCGTCGTAGATTTGCGGCGGCGCGGGTACTTGTTGACTGAGGATAGTTTGCAGTGGGAGTATGTATCTACCGACATCATTGGCAGAGCCAACACACTTGTTCAGCCAGTACCAGTGCGCAGTTCAAGGGTTGAGTATGCGGCAAACCCCGTTGACAGTATGCAAACATACACGCTTATTTTGTTTGCTTTTGATGAAGCCACGCTACTGCGCGAGCATGAAGATATGTTGAGTGAGATTGTTGCGCGCATCCCAGCTGGAGCCGAGGTATTGGTTACTGGATACACCGACGCTACTGGCAAGGCTCAGCACAATCGCAGACTTGCGGCTGCACGTGCCGAAAATGTTGTGCAATTCTGCAAGGCGTTGTTGCCAAATGTGACGTTTAGAACTAGGGTTGCGGCAGAGTCTGAACTGTACGACAACCGCACCCCACAGGGACGTTTTTATTCTCGAACGGTACAGATCACGTTCTAAAAAGAAAAAGCGAGACAGTTGCTCTGAACTATCTCGCTTTCGATCATCTTCTGAGGGTTTCTTACTTATTCAACCGCTAGAGCAAAACGTGTAAGAGTTTGCTTGTAACCATTGAGTTGAAGTAGCTCAAACGAACCAAAAGCTTCACCCAAGTTCAGAGCCAAGTTGATAGGAGCTCTGTATGTTGAAAATACACCTACTTCGTCAACAACTACCACTTCGAAAGAAAAAGAGTCAGCCATTGGTACAGGGATAGTTCCCAATCCTGGAATTGTAGCGTTCAGTGTCAAGTCTAGGGATTGTGTGAGCGTGTATACTTCGCCAACAACAGTTTCTCCCTCAATTTCAATTTCTTGAGTTCCAGTTTTTTCACCCTGAGCCAACAAATTACCTTCAACTACGACGTTCACAGTTCCGATGTCTGGAACATCTTCAATTGTAAAGGCAATGTCGGCAACATTGGTATCGAGAACAGTCCACGAGTCTGCATTTGCATCGGCAACCTTCACCCAGCGAGAGTCAAGCTTGAACTCATTAGTATCGATCAGACCTTCAAGTGGGAAGAGGTCAATGTACGTGTATAGTATGCCGTTTTCTTCGTCAGTTGCATACGGGTCGGCTGATACTTCAGTGTCATCATTGTAAGTGACGAGATAGTTGCCAGACATGTCTCCATTTGTGAAGGATGCGCCAACAACAACGGAGTCAACTTTCTGTGTTCCGTCGACCTCGGCATTCGAGGAGTCGGTTTCTACACCGTCATAGATCCAGTAGCTTCCACTTGTCATGGGTAAATAATTGGCCGATTCTGTTGTCGGAGTAATCGGATCGTCGTCATCAGAACAAGCGGTAAAGAGTACAGCAGATGCTGCGAGTAGAGCGAGAGTGCGTTTCATAAATTCTCCTTGTGCGTGCGGAACATAGTATAAATAGAAAAGACGCGGCTGGTACCGCGTCTAATCTAAGAATTCTATTCAAAACAACAGGCAAAAATGATGCAGCGGAGGATGAGGGACTCGAACCCCCACAGGTGTTAACCCGGCGGTTTTCAAGACCGCTGCAATACCAATTATGCGAATCCTCCAATTGGCCTTAGGGCGTCTACAAATATCGGAAGTCGGTGAATATTTTCAAAACAAAAAGTGAATTGCAGTTCAATTTTCTTCTTGAAACTGTACATCGTGAAGGTGTTTGTACGTACCGCCAAGTTCCAATAATTCACTGTGTGTGCCGCGTTCAACAATACGACCATTGTCAAACACCAGAATTTCGTCGCATTCCTGAATTGTTGAAAGTCGGTGCGCAATGATGATCGCAGTGCGGTCCGAAAGGGCATCATTTATCGCACTTTGCACGAGGCGTTCTGACTTGGAGTCCAACGCACTTGTTGCTTCGTCGAAAATCAATATCTCTGGATTGCCAACGAGTGCCCTCGCAATTGCGAGCCGCTGCTTTTGTCCGCCAGAAAGCAGCACACCACGATCACCAATCTCTGTATCGTATCCGAGTTCTAACTGATCGATAAACTCGCTTGCATTGGCAGTAATAGCAGCTTCGCGCACTTGTTCAATTGTTGCATCTGGCGAGCCAAAGCGAATGTTGTTGGCAATAGTGTCGTTAAACAGAACAGGATCTTGGGCGACAGCACCAAACAATTTGCGGTAGGCATGAATGTTGAATTCTCGAATATCTGTATCGTCGAGGCATACAGATCCCGCAACTGGATCGTAGAAGCGAGCAATCAGATCAATAGTCGTGGACTTACCAGAACCCGAGTGTCCAACTAGCGCAACTTTGCGTCCCTTGGCGATGTCTACAGATATGTCCTTCAGCACATCTTCACCACCATAGCTAAACGTACAGTTTGGCAATCTGATGTGGCGATTGCAGTGGACTGTTTGTTCGGGTCCGTGCACAATTTCAGGCTGCTCATCAATAACAGTCAAAACTCTCTTGGCTGCAACGAGGCCGCGCTGCACATTTGTTGGAATCTGCACTGTTTTTGCGATTGGAGCCATGATTGAGAAAAGTGCGACAATGAATGTCATGAGGTCTTCTCCTGACATATTCCCATCAAACACTTCCTGACCGCCGTAGTACAGCACTATCACCAACGCAAAAATGGCCAAGAATTCATTGATGCCCGGTACCATCGCCATCACTTTTTTATGCTTGTGCGTGGCTATGTAGTATGCATTGGATTTTTCCTCAAACCGCTGGCGCGCAATACCTTCACCCACAAAACTCTTGATGATGCGAATACCGCCCAATGTTTCATCGAGTACAGTTGTCATGTCGGCCATTGCGTCCTGCATTCGTCCGGCGTATTTGCGCAAGTACTTGGTTGCTACGCGAATGAGAACAAGACTGATGATACTTGTCGAAAAAGCCAACAATGTAAGCCAAGGCGACATTGCTATCAACAACACGAGAAATACAACAATTTGAATTGGCTCGCGTGTGAGTGCGATCAGTGTTGGTGTGAGCGTTTGATTCATTGCGCCGACATCGTTGAGGACAAGTGATATGGTTGACCCTGAACGCGAGTTGTTGAACCACTTCATGTCTAAACTCGTCAACTTGGCAAACAGAGTATCTCTAATACTCTTGATGATGCCTTCTTGCACCCAATTGTTGACGATGTCTGAAATGTACTTAAACACCAATTTGGCGGTAAAGACAGCTATAACGAGGAGGCTGATAGCAAGCAGTGTGTCACTATTACTTTGCTCACCCACCATGTTTCGGATGCTACCATAGAATGCATCTTTCAGCGATGTGAGCATTCCTGTATCTGCAGCAGCTGGTACGGGAGCAGACACAGTGCCGCTTTCTCCAAACAACACTTCGAGAATTGGTTTGAACAACGCAATTGAGGCGGCAGAAAAGAGGGAATACAAGCTGTTGGAAACGATCAACAGTACCACAAACCAACCAAATGGCTTCATGAACTGCAGTATTCGAAAATAGATCTTCAAGTGCTTATTTTCCTTGTTGTATGTCGAGAAGACACTGGTTCGCAGCGGCTAATGTTTCGTGGACTTCAATACCCGAGAACGGGCCAGTTTTTGAGTACACATCATAACATGGGGATTGCCACGGAACCCACTGCGACTTCGGCGCTTCCTTGCCCAAGTACATGATAACAGATGGCAGTGAGAAGGCCGATGCCAAGTGTGCTGTGGACGTATCAGGAGAAATTATCATGTCGACTTGTCCGAGAATTGCGGCATACTTGACAAATGAGTCGGCGCTGGGGCCAGAATGTGCCGGGGTATTGTGCACTATCTCTGCTTGTTCTTGAGCATAGCGCGCATCGGCGAACACGTACACTTCAATATTTGAGTGCTCGCTGTAGAGTTTCTGAATCAGCTCAACAAACTTTGGGACGCCCCAAAATCGCGCCTTTGTTCCAGCGGCGATATTGAGCCCAATTGTCACAATATCTGGAGTCTTTGCAATGACGTCTTCAGGTTGCAATTGCGGCAAATTTGGCAAGCGCAGAATCAAGTCGTCGGCCTGCGGATGAATTCCAAAGGCGAGAGCTACTGCTGATGTCGTTTCAACAATGTGTTTATCTGGCTCATTTGCGTACACCAAGTGCGTATGAACATCGCTAGACGGTTTGTTGAGGCCTACTGCAACTGGGATGCCGGAAAAGCGCACGAGTATATTCGAGGTTGTTGAATCATCGCGGAGTAGGTCAACGATAACGTCAAAGCGACCGGAGCGCAACACGTTCATGACATGCAGAGCGCCGCCCAGAGATTTGGTGTAGTGCACAACTTCGTCGACCCATGCAGATACCACGGGTTTCAAACCAATGTTTTTGTCGCCAATAACAAGTGTAATGTGAGCTTGTGGCAGCCTTTTTCGCAACAAGGCCAGCAGCGGAAAAGTGATTATCGTGTCACCTAGTCTGTCTTGCCGAAGCAACACAATTCTCGGGCGCTCTAGTCCCTCAAGCACGCTCGTTGAACCGTCTAAACGCACCACGGGATCGCGTCGCTTAAACATATCATTGATTTTACGGCGTAAGAATCGCTCTATACTTTTGAATACACCCACGTGACTATTGGCTGGTTGTCCTCAAGGTAGATGTATCACCTGGGTCTTCGCCCATGGCATCAGCCCGTAGGATTCTG
>JAUHYX010000137.1 GCA_030426285.1 bacterium | reverse complement strand
CACTTTTCCTGTGTGTGGCGTTGCTTGTTACTGTTTCTTGTTCACTATTTGATGCGGTTGAAGCCGAGGGTGAGCGATTTGAAAGGTCTTATGAAACTTCGAGTTTTCGGGACATTGAATTTAGCTCGGTAGGCGAGATTCACCTGATGCAAGGCAATGAAACCACCATTTCTGTTGATACATATGAGTCCATACACGATGCTATTGATATAGATGTTCGCGGCAACACGCTCGAGATTGAGTTTCACCGCGATACAGATTTTACCCGTAGCGACCTCGTCATTTATATCACAGTCCCCAATCTAGAAGAGCTCGAGGTAAATGGTAGTTCTACGGTCATTATAGGCCACTTCGAATCTGAAAACACCATGCGATTCGAAATAGGTGGCTCCGGGGATATAAGCATGCAAAGTGCCGGCGACAAGCTTGTGGCGCCAGCAATTGAGTTTGAAATTCGCGGTAGCGGTGAGGTAAACGCCTGTATTGAAACAGAATCAGTAGAAGCTGAAATCAGTGGTTCGGGCATTATCGAACTAGAAGGCACAGCAAAACAACAAGACATCGAAATTTCGGGCTCGGGACATTTCCGCGGCTTTGATTGTGAAGGCACGCATGGCGATGTTGTCGTCTCCGGATCTGGCACGTGCGAAATCGCAGTTTCAACATGGCTGAAAATCAAGGTTTCTGGCTCTGGAGAAGTGGTGTACGACCTAGACCCGGAATTATCGTATGATTTAGCCGGATCTGGTTCTGTACGTCGCAGATAACAAGAACAAAAGATTGATAAGGGCGGCTATTGAATCACAAATTCAACTCGGCGGTTCAACTGCCGTCCATCTTCCGTATCATTTGTAGCTCGCGGTTGCGATTCACCGTAACCGCGGGCTGTCAAACGAGTAGAGTTAACACCATTCTCGCTCAGCCACTTTACAACACTCTGAGCTCTGCGGTCCGACAGATCTTGATTGTGTGCTTGGTCTCCCCTGCTGTCAGTATGACCTGAAATTTCCACCGACACAGATGCATTGGCTTTCAGGAAGTCGACCAATCGCTGTAATTCGTTGATAGATTCAGCGCGCAAGGTTGCTTTGTCTGTATCAAAAAACACATTCTCAAGCACAACGCGTGCACCTGCCTCAATGGGTGTGAGATACAAGTCCCGGCGAATTTCTTTGTATGAGGCAACGGACCTCAAGTCCAATCGCTCACTTGTTGGGTAGTACTCTTCGCGAGAAGCTGAGAACCCATATTGCACGCCAAAAGGCAAAACAATAGTGTAGGCTCCGGTAACTGGATCGGATTCGGCTATGCCAAGTTGCTTGTTGCTTGACAAGTCTGTATACGCAATTCTCGCACCGAGCGGTTTGTTCGTTTTGCTGTCGAACACGGTACCTTTCACAAGTGCGACTGCTTCGGGTCTGGACTCCTCAGAAAGGAGGAGCTTAAACACATCATTTGAATTATTTTCATCATCACTGCCGGAAACGAAATATGCAACTTCACCAGATGCCGGGATCGTGTAGTAGGCGTCAAATGTGTTCTTGTTAATTCCTGGCCCCAAATTTTTAGGCTCACTCCAATTGGTCCATGTGTCATCCAATCTCTTCGCAACAAACACATCGGCACTACCATAGCCTGGATGACCATAAGAAGAAAAGTACAGGGTCACGCCATCGGCAGCCACAAATGGCGCAAAGTCATCGCCAATGGTATTGATGGTTTCGCCAAGACTCACTGGTGCCGAGAAGCTGGTGTCGGACTCCCGAAAACACACATACAAATCGCCAGAATTAAGCGCATCCTTGCGCTGCACACTTATAACTAAAACTTGTCTATCCGGCGCCATGCATGCAGTTGCATAGTTCTTAGGATGATGATTTTCATAGTCTTTGATAAGAATTTTCTGCGGTATGCTCCATGTGCCTTCAGGTGTTCGTTTTGACAGGCTGAGCCCGGGTCCCACATTGTAAGAACCATCGTTACTGTAGTGATTATTGAGTATAAGTGTGTT
Source organism: bacterium (assembly GCA_030426285.1). GTDB lineage: Bacteria > Bacteroidota > Ignavibacteria > Kapaibacteriales > UBA7675 > JAUHYX01. The sequence goes on along the minus strand of JAUHYX010000137.1, from coordinate 7,748 downwards.
TCCGTCTGGCGCTACAGAAATAACGGAGTTGTTGTTGTAGTTGTTTATAGGCGGAGCCATGCGCTGTACCGGCTTCCACGCACCGTTTTCATCGCGCGTTGACACCCATATTTCATCGTTCACATGGGCTTCATCATTTGATTTCTTTGGGTTTGGTGTGTTTTCTGGATGATTCTTCCGGTTCACGTAGATTGTCTGTTCATCTGCGGAAATAACGGGATTCACTTCTGTATAAATTGAGTTGATAGCAGGCCCTAAGTTTACCCGCTCAACATTCTCTGGAGCATTTGCAACTACATTGATATCGGGCCTATCATTCTGCCACACATGTAGATTGTCGAACTGTATTGTTGTGGCACCGGATACCGAGAAACCAACATTCCTACCAGGCAGTCTCCAAGCAGTGCATGTTGCCACTTGCTGATTATTTATGTTGAATATCCACTCGCGATTGCGCTGAACAACATTCAACGTATTCCAACCGTCCGCGTTGATAACATCCGGCAATTTCTTCCAATCAATGATGACAAAGCGCTTGCCGTCCCGGTATCCCCACACCTGAAAATGTTGATCTTTCGCTAGGCTGAAGCCATACGAATTACTTGCATTTTGTGTGCCGAACAACAGACCAAATGGTTTGTTGGTAGCGCCAATCACCCACTTGACGTCTACAGAAATCTCAAAGTCGGACATGCCGTGCATGCCTATGTCTTGCCAAATGTTCCACGAGCCGGATTCTCGTTTGTGCTGAAACTGCAACGTACCGTTGGTGTCCAAACACGAAATATTCTCTGTGCTCCCATCGTAAAACCCTTCAGTACCCGTACTAAACGAAAACTCACGGTGGGAATCGTACTGCTGCGCATGACCGACAGTTCCGATCAACATCAGCATACAAAGAACGAATTTCATTGCCATCCTCAAATCATGTAGTTGTTTGGTATAGCAACAGGCAAGAACAAGGCAACAATAGTGTTACCAAGCAAGCCACAATGTACGTTTTGCAATTGTGCTGTGCAATCCATAATATGCCAATTCTGCAAAATTGAGGGGATTGATATGGCGGAACATACGGGACTTCTCGCAGCGGTGATGGACACTGTTCACGATGCGATCATCACCATAAATAGTCGGGGTATTGTGCAGTATTCGAATAAGAGTACCACAAAGCTGCTCGGCTACTCACGAGAAGAATTGGTAGGCAACAACATTAAAATGATCATGCCAGGTGAGTATGCGCGTGAGCATGACTCGTATATCTCCAACTATCACGAAACTGGTGAAAAAAAGGTCATCGGCACCTCACGGCGTGTTACGGCACAGCGAAAAGACGGCACTAGGTTTCCAGTTGAGTTATTTGTGGGCGAAGTAGATGGTGAGCAACAGGAAACATTTGTGGGAGTATTGCGCGATGTTACCGAACAAGCTGCTGCAGAGGATAGTGCAAAAAAATACATGGTTGATCTCGAGCGCAGCAACAAAGCTCTTGACGACTTCGCATACATCGCATCTCATGACCTCAAAGAACCGCTGCGCGCCATCCACAATCACGCGCGTTTTTTGGACCTCGACTTTGGCGAAGAACTGCCCGAAGATGCGATGAGGCGCCTCAACAGGATTGTAGACCTCACCAAGCGTATGGAAGGTCTTATCCACGAATTGCTGTATTACTCGCGTTTGGGTCGCGTAAAACTCGCCACTGAGAAAGTGGATGTGTATGAACTCGTGAAAGACATTGAAGAGCGCTTGCAGGACCTCGTAGCAGAACACAATGTACAGATCGAAGTTCAAGACAGCATCCCGCCGTTGTTTGGACACAGACCACAATTGAGAGAAGTGTTTCACAACTTGATCGTCAATGGTATACGCTACAACAAGAGCAATCCGAAACGCATTCAAGTGTGTTTTCACCCAGAGCATGAATACGATGGCAAAACACTCAAGAATGTGTATGCTGTTTGTGACAATGGTATTGGTATAGAGCAGGAATTTTTCACAGATATTTTCAGAATTTTCAGAAGACTCAACAGCGAGCAAGAATTTGGGGCTGGAACCGGTGCTGGGTTGACGTTTGTGAAGAAAATCATTGAAAATCACAACGGCGTTGTGTGGGTTCAATCTGAAGAAGGAAAAGGGAGTACGTTTCTGTTTTCGATGTGAAAGCCGGACAATCTATAGATCAACGTGATAGAAAACAGTTCCAGACCGCTGCTCGTGATAGAAGACTCAGATGACGATTTTGAGGTCACAGAGCTCGCACTGCGCAAAGTCGCCAAGTTCTCGAATCCGATTCACCGATGTGTAACTGGAAAAGAAGCCTTGGGTTATTTGCAATTGGACGGTGGTACTCTTGATGGAGCAAGCAACCACAGTGAAACACCAATACTTATTTTACTCGACTTAAATATTCCAGGGCTTGACGGTAGAAAACTTCTACAACGAATTCGCGGTTCATCCGTGTACACAAATACACCCGTTGTTGTTCTCACCACTTCCGACAACGAGAAAGACATTGCGTATTGCTATGACAATGGAGCAACCACATATATTATTAAACCCGTGGATCTCGACCTGTTTTTCAATGCGTTTCACCGGTTGCGCAGTTATGTTGAAACCAATGAGTCTCAACCCAAGAGCAACCATATTTAGGGGCTGCTATGAAGAAAACAAACATTCTTATTGTGGAGGACGACGTTGATCAGCGAGAGTTCTTTGCTCGCTACTTGGCTTCGTCCGACCAAGCATTTCACATAGATTTCGCTACGGATAGCAACGACTTTGAGCGCTTGTTTGCGCCAAAGGTTCACGAATGTGTTGTGCTGGACTACATGCTGCCTGGTAGAAATGGACTACAACTGCTCGGTGACATCGTTGCCAAGGACGCTGGAATTCCGGTGATTTTAGTCACAGGTCATGGCTCTGAAAAAGTTGCAGTAGAAGCCCTACGAGGTGGGGCTTTTGACTATGTTGTGAAGGAAGAACTCGGGGCCGAGTCGTTCTTGAAAACAGTGCAGAATGCCGTAGAACACTCCAACATGCGTCGCAGAATTCAGGATCAAGAACTCGAACTCAAGAACTTTGCGCGAATTCTCTCTCATGATCTTAAGTCTCCGTTGTTTAGTCTCACCGGACTACTCAGCATGTTCAAGGAAGATTTGGATCGGCGCGGTACATCGTACGACCATTCTATGATGACGATGATGCTCAATTCTGCTTACAACGCTACAGACATGATATCGGCACTAAATAAGTATGCGGTGTTTGGACAAGACTTCGCCAAGGAACGCGTTGCGATTCGCGAAATTCTCGACCTAGCTGTGTTCAACCTCACTAACGACATTGAGAAGCGCAAAGCGCGTATCGACATTCAATGCCCAGAAATAGAATGTGAGCTGTCCAAAGTATCTGTGGTACAACTTGTACAAAACCTCATCGATAATGCTATTAGACACAATGAGAGTGTACAGCCAGTTATTAGCATTGTTGCCGAAAAAGTGAATGGTAACCTAAAGATTGTCATAAAGGACAATGGCGTGGGAATACGTGAGGACAAACTCAAATACATTTTTGAACCATTTGTCAAAGGTGCAACGCAGCGCAACAGTTACAATCTCGGTCTTGGCCTAACCACTTGCCAACGCATTGTTGAGCGGCATGATGGCTATATCGCTGTAGAAACGACCCCAAATGAAGGCAGTGTGTTTACGGTTACTTTGACTTGTGTGTAACTCGAGTCACCAGCCACGACCCAGCTGCTAACAGACTCAAAAACACGACGATAATACCGAGTAACTCCCACGGTTCCTCTATCGAAGCTACTGTGCCTGCATATGTCATCACCAGGGCATATGTAAGGCTACTCACTGTCCACGCAAACACATATCTGCGAAAACTCATTCCCGTGATCCCAGCCAAACAGGTACAAATTTCAGGTGCAAGTGGGACAACCCTACAAAACACGAGCAGCCAAAACCCCTTGCCGTAGAATTCTTGGCGCATCTCCTGAATAGCATCGTCATCGCGTACCACAAGACGCAGGAAATGATCACCAAATAGCGACGACAACCAGTACCCTGTCATACCTGACAACATCAAGCCGAGAAAAACTAGAATCGCTGCATACGGAAAGCCAAAAACATTTCCTGCCGTCACTGACAATACCATTGTAGGCACGGAAAGCACGATGTCAATCCATAGGAGCCCTACAACGAGAATTGATGACAGTATAAAATGAGAACCGACCATCTCTTGCACATACTGCAAAAGATGGTCGGCATTTGATAATCCCAATGAGGCTGTCAACAAGAACATCACTACAAAAAACAGGAGCAGAACGCCTGCTGACTTCAACAAGTTCTTCATTGTATCCTATCGAACAACAACAACCGGTATTGAACCATGAGAAGTTCCTTGAGACACCTGGATAAAGTACTGACCTGCAGCAACTCCCGATGTGTTGAATTCGATTGTATACTCACCCGTCACCATTGCATCGAGATGTTCTTCAAGGACAACTCGTCCCTGCAAATCAATAAGCTGAATAGTTGCCGCGCCAACCTCGAGTTGTGCCGAAACAGAAACGGATTCTGTGACTGGGTTTGGCGAAACGGATACCTGCACGTCTGTTGAACGTTGTTCGTGCTCATCAACAGACGACACAACCTTCGTCCACGTATCTTCATCAACATCATACATCTTGCCATTTTCAACACATACGACTCGCAATATCTGGTCCATATGATGCTGTCCCAATTGCACGCCGCCTATGGCGCGAGGAGCAGTACCTCCTGGCTTGTCTAACTCTTGCGACACGATGAACAAGTAGTCATCGGTTCCATATGCCATATCAAACTCAGTTACTTTCTTCTGAGGGTCATGCGCTCCCGTACCATTTGTGAATTCACTCCACTCTTCGATGTTACTCAAAGAAGATGTCATGATGTGAACGTCGCTGTGATGTGCCGTTTCCGGACTCTGAGATGGAGAGGAAAACGCAGCAGCAACGTTGCCTGACGGACTGACTACCACGCGCGGATACTGGACATGACGATCAAATGTGCCACTATGCACCAGGACCCAGTTGCCATCAGCAAGATCTACATAAGAAACTTGATACTCTTGAAGTACACTATCGCCGTGATTGCGTGCCAACAATGTCAAGGAAACTCCAAGATTGTCAGCGAAAGCCATGTCAAAGCTCTGGATTGTTGTTTCAGGACCACTCGTTCCAACAACTTGTGGGCCTACCCATGTTCCATTAAAATTCACCATTGCCAATGTGCGACGATTTGCATCACTTCCTGCCTCACCGTTGAGCCATGCGACAGTAGCAGAGTTGTCTGAGAGCTGTTCCACGCGAAGGTTGCTCTGAACACCGCCAGGGGCCGCAAACTCTACTGGAGTCGATAGTACCCACTCTCCAGCTTCACGAGTCAATGTAGACATCCAAATAGCGCTTTCCTTTTCATCCGGCTCAGCAACAACCCAGGCAATCACAAACTCATCTGTTGTGAGTGCACAGATCTCTGGAGACCCTTCCATCCGACCAGCAAACAGACCGTCCATGTTATCCTGCACCTGTAGAAGCGTGATTTCGCCATCTTCGTCAATCACTCCAACATGAATATCCTGCGCTGAAAGCATATCATTGATCGGCATATTCTCGTACAAATCTTCTGGCTCGAGTCTATTCTGAGCCCAAACTGCGGCAACTACACCTTGTTGGGTTGCAACATCAACGTCATTCATACCATTGCGGTTACTCACGAGCGTTTGTGGTTCTGACAGAGTCGAGTCACTGTTATTCCAAGTGGACATTGTCAGTGTACCAACACCTGTAGCCATGTCTTGGTCATACCAGAACATGGCCGCCCCGTCATCTGTTGTCACAATTTCGGAGTGTGGGAACACATCTGCGTACACGAGGCTACGTCTCAATGAGTCCAGATTGTCAACAAGAATAACATCGTCGGTACGTTTTGTGCCCAAGTTATTCCACACAAAGCCTTTACTTGCTGACGGCCACCAGTGTGGGATGTCATCTCCCCAGTGGTGGTAGTAGAATGTTCGAGGGCCCCAAATGGTTTTGGTGTACAAGCCCCAAAACACTTTGATTTGCGCTTTCCCGTACAAATGAACACTAGCAGCTTTCAAGAATTTACTGTCATTGGATGGAAGCTGGTGATATGAATAACCGAAGCCAACTTCGCCGTCACCGGAGAGAATAAAGTCAGCTTCTGCAATTCCAAAGCCTGCTTCAATACCCAATGACAAGCTCAAACCAAGTGTAATTGATGCAGTTTCAAATGAAGCTGAAGAGAAGCCAGATTGGCTAATCGACAAGTCACCCTTCGAGCCCCACTCTCCATTCTCCATTCCCAAATTAAAGTTCTGACCACGCGCCGCTCCAATATCAAATCCGATAGACGCTGTTGGCCCTACGATGTCTGCATCTTCAAGTTCTTCAACATCCTTCATCACCGCATACAAGCGCTTGAGACCGTTATACGAGCTTTTGATAGGAATTCCACCGTGACCAATTGAACTAGAGTGCAGTTGATATGCTTCAAAATTCTTATTTGCATCTAACCTAAAGAAACGCGACCCAGACTCAGAGAAGTCAACATTGTGTCCCTTAAAGTCGTTGCCGAACAACTCTAACCCAGTTGTCGAATACGGCGATCCGTTCAATTCGAGATTGAGATTGGATTTCGTGAACTTCATTGGAACATTGACATCTGCCGGGAAGAACGAGATTGCCATTTCAGCTATAATAGGCATCCAGGCAGGCATAAACATCTGTGCGGCTGGAGTATTGAAATAGTCCGTTCCACCTGACTGTGCGGCTCCGATTGGGTTGATATTGGCAATACCTCGGAACGTCACTTCGGAATCGTTTTCTACAACATCGGTGTACTCTACCATTTTGTCGAACCACACAGGACGTGTTGGAATAATGGAAACAAAGTGTGGACCGTTTGTTGCCTCGAGCTCAGAACCGTCTGAGCTATATGTATTGATATACACTTCCGTTGTATTCACAGGCAGAGATGCCATGTTGTAGGTGAGGTGGAACAATGTGTCATTAATTTGCGTCACATCACCACCAACGGCTGTGCGTTCATGGCTCGAGAATCCCTCTAATTTGAACGATACGCCATCTGCAAACGTCACGATCTCGTACACTTCATCGTGCTCCATAGTTCCAGGCACAATTGGCTGACTGTATGTGCCAAATCGACCGGAGACCAATGGCGGGATGAGCGGTCTCACCCACAGAGGGTACGTGTATATTTCAAAGTCGAAGTCATTTTCACACAATTCTGTATCGCCTTCACCATCGTCGCAGAACATAAAGAAGTCAACCTGAATCTGCGCATACGGATTCGCTTTGTCTAAGTCCAACGTACCTTCAAAACCAGTTAGGTTCTCGTGGTCCAAGTCAATTTCAAGCACACTCTCGGACAAAACATTTTCGTTGCGAGAGTCTACTAAACAAAGGTTTACAAACAACTCTTCAAAAACGTAGTCGTCTTGAATTTGGCCAATCCAATCGCCAAATTCAGCGCCAATATTGAACTCAATGCGCGTGTCTGTTGCCATGCCCTCAGAGAACCATCCAAACCCGGCTGAAGAACCAATTGTTGCAGCATCTACATCTATCCACCAGTTGTTTGAGACATAGAAGTCGCGCAGAGTATATACATATTCCGCATCTACACTCTCTGCGTAGTTCACTACCAATTCGA
>JAUHYX010000136.1 GCA_030426285.1 bacterium | reverse complement strand
TGGTTGCGTCCAAGCGCAAGGACGTATCCATAGATCATGTGCGAATGCCGAAACTCGCCTGTTAAGTCGGGCATGGTGTCCAGTAAGTCTCCAATGATCTCTATGAGTTTTTGTTGCTGTGCCATTACCTTACCCTTGTTATTGTCTTATCGCCTGTGAGTAAATATACTTCTAAGTTTGAATTGGCAAGAGACTCAATCCGCACTGCGAACTGCTGTGCCATGGTTTCACTTGCCTTGCCAGTGATGCGAACGAGAAACACATCACTCTGGTTGCGTTTGAGCTTATTGAATACATTACGTGGCCAGTTCGTTTCACCTGCGCTAGTGGTTATCTCTAGTGGTCTACCGTCCAAAGTGCCGTCGGCGAGAGCGTCCTTGGCGCTACCGGACTTGCCCGCGCGATGATTGGTTACGTCTGAACGCAGAGCAAGGCCATCCAAACCGGCCTTTGTAGCAATCCGTACGGCATCCAACTCAGAGTCCATCGTGCTGCGCTCGTTCTTGCTGCCTTTGTCGTACGAGGCAAACCACGAAGCGTGCGTTGAGAAAAAGCCCTTTCCTGCAACCTCGAACCGCTCCATACCCTCTTGTGAGAGTTTCTGCATTTCTTTTCGTTGCTTGGACGTAGGGTTGCCCGAGACAAACGATGCGAACCCGCCACCGATACTTCCGGCGACACGCTCGTATTCACCTCTTGCGCGGCGCTGAGCAGCTCGCATATCCTTGGCTTTTGCCACCGGCTGTGCTACCCACATATGGCGGCAGTTCCAACCACCGCGGTAGAGGTATGCGTCTAGTCCTTGCCCGTTGTTTAAGGCGCGGATGTCACGCATCGAGTAGACGCGCCCTAAGTGATGCTGGCAAAACGGACGGTCACCCGGCGGACCCGAGTATTTCCATTTCGTGACTCCAGCGCTCGCTTCTGTTTGCATACTGGCGGCCGTCTGGAAGGCGGCCGTCGCAGTGTTCGCAATCGTCTGAGCTTGCGATTCATTCTTGCGCATTCGTTGGTGAAGTATGCCTTGGATATCCTTGTGGGATAAGCCGCTTTTGAACGCGCCCACAACCGCGCTCACGACATCTTTGTTTATGCCTTTTTCTGTCTGTGCAAACGATGTTTCTGCGTGGCGCGTAATAGCAATACCAGCGGCGGAGTCTTCTGGCTTGGCTGTGAACTTCACAATGTACTCGTAGCGCTTCAGCGCCTCGTCATGCGTGCGCTGCACACGCTGCTGCAGCTCTGCCTTGAGTTCACGATCGAGCTTACCTTTAAGGTCGTAGGACTTGAGTGTAATGCGAATCACCTCGCGCACATCCGCAGAGCTACCACCGGAGCGGTAGACCTGCAGAATCTCGCGAAGTAATTCAGCTTCTAGTTTTCTAAAGGTGCGTTTAATACTCATCGTCGTCCTGTGCATTAGGGTGCTTCTTCTTACCAAGCAATACATCCATATATGCGTCCATCTTTTCTAACTCGAACCATTCACCCTTCATCGTGACTGGGTTCATAACCATAAACTCTGTGATCTCTTCTACTGTCACTATCGTGAGTGAGCAATTTGGACAGTGCCTTGTACGCACAACTTGTGGTCGCGGCCCTTCCACCTCTGTCGTTCTTATGACATTCATCTTGTCATGCCCGCAGGCAACACAGTTCATTTATCTGCCTTGGGTGTATATGCGTTATTTCCTGTTGACTATCCGTTGTGCTAGCGATACGACATATGCACATATCCGTTTCGCTCTCTCTACAATGGCGGGCAGGAGCGGGGAACTCCTGCGCCGCCATAACGCTGCATGCCTATACATCTTTGTTCACTCGCTTAAGGTAGCTGGCTGTTTGTCTCCCAGCTTGACGTCCATGTTTGCGTTGCCTCGGATACGGCTCATGACAAGCCACCACGGGAGTCCAGTAATCTCTGGTGCTTCGGACGAGCCGCGAGGCGTCAAGTTGACAGCAGGTCGTGGCACCTGCTCATCGTCCACATAGAGCAGTCCTACTTCATGCGACTCGCCTGCGATCTCCACAAAGCCTACGGTGACAAAGCCGTCTGGATTCTTGAAGAATAGTTCCGCGTTCAAGTCACCAGTATCACCGGACGTGGTCTCCGGTTCCGGCTCTCTCTTTTGCTTGAACCCGCTGCGTTTGCGCACCTCTTTTTCGGCGGCCTTCACGCGGTCCTTGATGGCATTAATTGCAGGACTGGTGCCAAACTCGTTGCGAGCATGCGCAGAGCGCACCTGGTCCCAGTAATTCTTGACCTTGTTCACATCCGCCTCGGTGCCGCCGGCTTGCTCGAGCCGTGCAAGCGCCTTCGCCTGCACGGTTGGCTTGTAGATATAGAGCAACTGTTTGACCGTGCGTACGCTGCGCCCGAGCCTACCCGCCAGCTCATCGACAGGTACATCATTCCACTCTTCGGTGTAGGTTTCGCTCGCGAGCACCTTCTGTGCGTTGGTCAGTACCAAGAGCTCGTTCTTTACATCTTCATTCGTTTTGTTGCGCGCTTGGTTAGAACCAACCAGCGCTTGCATGAGTTCTTCTTCGTCTTCAAACTCGTGCTCTTCAACACGCACGTCACTCACGCCAAGTGACACAAGAGCATCAAAGCGGCGGTGGCCAGCGACAATGGTGCGCATGCCTTCTTCGTTTGGTAGTGTCACCACTAGAGGCTGCATGAGTCCAACGGTGCGAATAGAGTCTTTGAGTTTGTCGTCTGCTGTGACCACACCGTATATGTTTTCGTTCTCTGGGTGTGGTTGCAATGTGCTCACAGGCACTGTCATCGTTTTTGACATTGGAGTAATCCCTTCCAAAAGATTAAGTGTATTGTATTGTTTATGCTGTCTTTCAAGTCAAATGCTGCTTGGTGCTGGTTATGACCAGCGTGTAACCACCTAAAGTGGGTGGGAGTAGCTACACTATTTCGGGCTTACGGCGACATCCTTTAGGTCGTACCCAAAAGTCTCTTCTTGCACGACCTGCAAGCCCATCGTTTTGAGTTGCTCTTCTTCGAGCAAACCGGCTGTTTCGTCTTCGATGATTGCCTCTCGGTTGAGCTCTTCTTTGATCCGCACGTAGCGTCCAAAGGTTGCTTGTGGCAAGCCGAGAATGGTCTCGAGCGCCGACTTCAATGTGAACTTGCGAATGGCCTTTACCTTCTTCGTGCCCAGTCGGAATGACAGAGTGCCATGCGTGAGTTCAAGGCTCTTCTTTTTCCCAAACTCATCTCGGTTCTGTTCACAGTACAGACGAATCTGCGTCTCCAGATGTTCTTTCTCGTTCTGCAGCGGAGCGAGTTCGACGTTCAGCGCTTGGCGACGTTCGTGCTCGTCTGCGTTGTACACTGCCTGACGTTCCTGAATCTTGCTCGAATTAACGGCGATGGTCTTGAGAGCTGCGTCTACTTCTTCGCGGCTGTTAAGCTCTAGTCGCTCAATTACTTTTTTTCTAGCCATTGTTAAGGGTTCCTTAAGTTAGTGTGTCTCTGATTCCGTTAGAGATTGGCGAGTAGCGGTTGCGCGTGTCTGTTTGGTAGCATTGCGCGCAACCGTCTCGTCGTTATTTGTGATCTGTTTTTTTGGTCTGCGAAGGTTCATCTCGAGCGCTTGAAGCTCTTTGAACATGTGCCTCTGCAAGCTCTCTGGCTTAACCGCGCTGTATTCTTGAGATTCTCGCACTTGCGTTGATAGCTCAAGTAGTTCTTTCCGAACCTCTAGCGGGAGTGATTTGAAGGCTTCCGTGCCATACTCGCCGAGCTGCCGAATGATAGCGCGGTCACGGCGCAGTAGAATCGCTAGAAGTGAAGGCATAAAGCCGACGTGTTTTAGCATATACACATACAATGCTTGAGACAACCGGTGTGTCTTCTTGCTGGCGCTGTTAAACTTCACGAACCGCCGCAATGACATGTCGTTTTTGAATGCCCGTATACATGCGTCCGCGAGCCCGCACAGCGCGTGTACTTGTGGGTCCAGCTGTTGTTCCCACTGCGCGACGATCATCTCTTGAGAGCTGGGTGGTAGTGGCGTCATGACTGCGTCTCCGTAGGATGCAGTTGATTGTCAAAGTCAATGCTCATCGACCATGCCAATAGTTCTTTGAGCGCCTCTGCAAATTCAGTGGCATAGAAACTTACCCGCGGCACAATCTCTTCGACTTCGCTCGGCGTCTTACTCCCAAAGCAATATAGATTGACTGATATGCACCTTTGCCCTTCTGGATCAACGCTCTTCGATGAGGCGTCTATCACTGCGCGAATACGGTGGATTTTATCAAATCCGTGCACCTGCTTAAGCGTTGCGTGAGGTGGATATAAGTGTTGCGCTGGATGGACATCAGGCACCACTTGCGTCAATTCAAATTCGTCGTGAGAATCATCTGTGCGTAGAGTTACCTTCATGGTTGCACCTCCTGTTGTGTCATTGTTTTTGAATTGTATATGCTGATCGCGAGTTGTTCTTCAGCTTCTTCTGCGCGTGCACTCAATTCTTGCACCCGCTCTAGTAGCTCGTTCCGTTCATCGTGCAGAGCTAAGAGCACTTTCTGATCGGCGTAGAATTGATAGATGTGGTTCACGACAGCCACGACGCAATCCATGTGGTGTCCGGCTACTGTGCCCGTGATCTCATTTGCCTCAACTCGCTTGGTCAAGCCCTGCCGGGTTCTGTCAAGCAGTGAGAGTATCCACGTCTTTACATCGTGCTCAGGTGGCACCGTCTTGCGTTTTGGGATGTTCGGTGCATCTACATTAAGTACCCGGCTCATAGCACACCTGCCTGCTGGAATGCCCACACCATCTGTGAGATTTCCTTTGCGAACTCTTTGTCCTCTTTGAGCCTCATCGCAAGTGCTAGATGCGCAGTGTCACCGGCAGGCAATAGATACATTTCCTGCCCATTGCTGTGACGCACCAGCACTACGTTGTGCTTCTTCGCTAGGTCGTAGGCATTGGCTATACTACGCCCGAGATTGCCTGCTGAAATTGTGTGTATCATCTCTGTCACCTCTAATTTGTCGTCGGTACGTGAGCATGTGGAGAATTACGCAATCGTGCATCAAACGCTTTCTGCATGCGGCCAATCAGATACGTGGCTTGGCGGCTTCCTAAATCTTTCATGAAGAATTTAGTAGGGTCCTTTGCCTTACCCCAGCCAGCATCCGCAAGCCAACTATTGAGTGTAGGGTTAATCCAACGCACGCACAGTTCTTGGAAAATCTGTGGGGGCACAGGCTTGGTTGTGTTCACCCAGCGCATGTGCTCTAACAAGTCCTCGCCTGCGAGTGTCCCTTTCGATGTCTCGCAGACGTAGTCACTCATATCTGCTTCCCACAGCGCAGTGCGAATCGATAGAGCTGCTAGAAATGCAATCTGTTTCGGCGTTGCTGGCTTACCTCCATGCATTGCGGCATCCTCGCCAATACCGATAGCTATTTTGATTTCGTCGTCAGTGAGCTGTTTGTAGTCGTCGCATGTGCGCGTTTTCCCGCGCGAGAGGCGAGTGGCCTCTGTACATAGACGCATGCGTACCAGCCGCGTGGCCTCACCTTCGTCATCTGTTTGTCCACCGACCATGCGAAGAGCTACTCTGTACAAGAGTTTGTTGAGTTCTTTTCGTGTATATATTTTAGAATCATTCATAGCGCTATCACCCTTGGTCATAGTGATGTTGCAACAATGTTCCCCAGTACTGATGCCACTCGGATTCTGCTTCTTCTTGCGCGTCATCCTCGTCATACGCAACCACTACTGAATACCTGTGCTCAGAACCGTCGTTGAGGTCGGTGTACTTGCTCGCGTCTGCCTTTGCTTCGTCAAGTGTTCTGCCTACACCGTAACAGGTCCCGTCGCACATAATCACAAAGAAAGGATGCTTGGGTTCTAGCTCTAGCGAGATTACTTCGCCTGTTGCGAGTGTCAGTTTGTCTGGCTGTTCCATTTTTTTCTTCTCCGGTAAGTGTATCATTCTGGTTCTATATGTACGATCTGTTTCAGCTGCTTTCTCTCGTCGGTCAGTCTGGCCGCGAGTACTTCTATGGCTCGTGCGCTGTTCGCTCCGAATAAGCGCTTTGTGTGCACCTTCTTGTCGCCCTCGGTTCGGTAGCGCACCAGCCACCAATTGCTTTGTCTCATGGATATACTCCAGTATGCTGCTGACATGCGCGCGCAATAGACTCTCATCTTGATATTGCCAAGCCGATCCGGCGCGCTTCCAGTCGAGGTTAATACTTGCCATTGCGATTCTCCCACGAGCGTTTACGATAGGTCTCACGGCCCACTAAGAAGCCGGCAAAAAAGGCGGCAGAGAGCACGAGAAATGCGAGTTCAGTTGTCATTGTAGTGCCTCCAGTTGTGTGTGCAAGTCTGCGATTTTTTGCATGCCTTTGAGCACGCCCATGTCCATCTCTTTTATGTCTTGAGCGGTGAATGCGGCCTCTACTTCTGTAGCAACTTTTAGGACTGTGAAAACAGCTTTGCGCCAATCCCGCATTTCTGTTTCCAATTCCTCTATCATGGCGTTTTTCGTTGCTGCTGTTGCTAGGTTCATGCTTCAGATTCCCGTTGTTTAGTTGACTCTGTTCAATTCAAGTGTTGCGAGTTTCTCGTGTAGCATGTCACCTTCAACGTGAGCGAGAGCATTGCACATAACGTGGCGAACTTCTGAGTCAAGATCATCCGTCCTGCGCTGCACCTGCTTGCGCTTCTGCTGGATGTCCTTGTATTTTTTCCATTCCTTTGTTGCCTCGAGTTGTGCCTTGGCCTTGGCCTCTTCTTCTTTCAATTGGTCAATCATTGCATGACCAGTCGCAGCCTTTGAAGCGGTTTCATTGAGGTGCTTCACCTGCGCTGGTTTCAGCGTGTCCTTCATCTCGTCGAGTGCAGATTTGCTAAACATCAGAGAAAGCTCTTGTGCACCGTGTTTGTCGTTTGATTTTCTAGTTCGGCTCATTTCTATTACCTTTGTTTCTATTGGTTTTACTTTGGTTATGACTACCTCTTTTGGTGCCGTAACCGTTGGTTTGTAAGCGATCTGTTCATACCAGGTCGCTTTCTTTTTTTTAGAGATCAAGCGCGTCTTTAAGCAAGTCTCCAGTGTCATCGTCGTGGCCATAGTCGTCGTTACCCATGAACTGTGTAAATCGTTTGTTTAAGTCTGTTTCTTCATCGTGTCCTTCCTCTGGTTCTACTTCCTCTATCTCATATCCTTCCGCAGCTGCTTGCGGGTCGTCTATCACAATTGCATCTACTATCTCGTCTGCAGTGTCATCCTCTTCAATGACCTCCACTGCAACGCTCTCGAGTAGCTTCGGTTCTTTCTCAGGGTCAATGCCGTGTGGCATCTCTGGCATCTGGCGTAGCCTCTGTTGCTCTGCAATGAGTGCGGCCGGTTGCCATTCGTCTGGTAGTGTGCTCAGCGCCTCTTCTACCTCTCGCTTGTGCTTAGCCTTGTCATACTCGCGCATTGCACGCGCTTTCTTCTGTAGCGTGAATACCTCGTCGAGCGTGTTGGTTGTCATGTCTGTAGCCATACCGAGATACCTGCCATTCTCTTTAGGCAGAAACAGCGCGTACTCTTTGCCGGTCTCGTCAAATGGATTGGCGACAATCGCAATCGGTTGACCTTTCAGCGTGGGGTCGTGAAGGGCAGTGCACTGCAAGTTGTACGCCCGGTTGTCGATTTGGCACTTGAGCGCACCAACGCGGCCGAGCTTTCGTACGACATGATCTGTGTGCGCGAAGTACAGCGCTTCAATGAAGCCGCGTGTTGACGGCATTACCCGGGTCTCTGGCATATAGTAATCGATGCATGCGCGGTTGGTCGGAGGCAGTCCCTTTTCTCGAGACCATTCCTTTAGGTTGTCGCGCGGCGTGTCGATGTAATCACTCCAGCCCCAGGCCAACATGTTGTGGTAGTAGTCGTACTCGTTAGCTATGTCTTCGGTACGTGGCCTTATCAGTTTTGCGCGTTGTAGTTCTACAGCTTCCTTACGGTCACCACCTTGGAATGCCCGCGGGTACGCAATAGCGTCGTAGCGTTTGATTTCCTTGAACAGTCTCTCGCCAGCACCCTTGCCTAGATCGCGTGGGATGTGAGGCACGTTGCGGTGAATCACAATCTCACTGTGAAAAAGCTTGCGGTGTGCTTCATTGTTGTATAGCTCATTCCATTGGTCAGTCGTGTACAGCTTCTCAATGAGGCTGGTCAGGCGCTTATTCTTGGCGGCTTTTGCGTTCTCCATATAGAACACTGGTGCATCCCAGCCATAGCGCAAGGCCAGTGTGAGAATGGTTCTCGCGTATGCCTGTGTAGTCACCGTGTCCGTAGGTTCCACATGTAGAAGAGCACCAGTCAACACACAAAACGCATACACAGCATATTTCATTCGTGGTCCGTCTGGCGTATCGATGTACGCATCTGATTTGCGGTCGTCCAAGAATATATGCCGTGCAAATCCTCGCCCTGGACCACAATCATAATCGTGCTCAATAATGCGCCAAAAGTTGTGCTTCAGCGTCGGCACGGTCGTGGCCTTTGTCCATTGCTTGTATTCGTATTGCCACTTCGCGAGCCAGTTCTGTTTGTGTACTACGCCTTGGTTGTACTTGTCCTTGCGCACCAGCCATTTGCGATAGAACCACTCACTCTTCTCAATCTTTGCGAGGTCTTCTAGCTTGTAGTTGAGTTTTCCGCTTCTTATGTCTCTACGTGCTTTGCGGAGTACTCGCCTGCTGGCCTCTCGTACATCGTATTGGCCCATGCTCAGTACTACACTGAGTGTGCGTTTTGTGAGCTCTTCGACTAATTCCACATTCTTTCCACGAGGCTTGCCTTTGTCTGCGCGGCTATTAGTGCAGCTATGCACTTCTGAAACTGGACTTTTGCCAGTAAGAAAAGGCACGACGTCTTCAGAAAACAACACAACTGGCCGGCCTTGTCCTGATGGATTGGCAGCCTCTTGAATTTTGAATTTGTCGATATCCTTTCGTCTTAGTATTGAGGTCCGATGAATACCCACAATCTCAGCCAGTTGTTGTACCGTTAGACTTCTGGGTTTCGTTGTGAGTGCTACATGCATATCGTTTCTCCGATACCTTCACGCTCAACCAGTTTAGCTTGATTCATAGTCCTTCGTTCCTCTGCAATTATCTGATCAACTCTATCATTTACTCGTCTTCGTACTTCAGGATTTCCGTCGTAATAAAAGGCTCGTCTTACTTGCCTTGGGTCCCGCCCCAGTTGTTTTGCAACGAAACTGAAGACGCCCTTGAACGGTGCCTTTTGGAAATTGATCTTGGTGTTTCCTGGCATAACTTTCCCTCCACAGATTGAACTTTAGTTTGATTGTTGTCTTGGTTTATCAAACAAATGCATTACATTTGATCATTGCTGAACAGCAATAAGGCGCACTATTGTTCTCTTCTCTTCATGCTTCCAACCGCTTAATTCTTAGGTTTTGCGGTTTTTTTAGCGCCTTATTGCGTCGTAAGCAATACGATAACAACACATCAACAACACGACAAATATAAAACACTTGCCTTATGCAGTCAAGCTATTTGTTTTATGTTTGTCTTATTTTCATAAAACATGCGTATGACAGAAGGCGACAGGTTAAAGGAATTCGCAGAAAAGAACTTCGGATCACAGGCAAAGTTGGCAGCTGAACTTGGCATGACACCACAAGCCATGTCCTCGTATGTCAAAGGGAAAAGAAACGTAGGGTTTCGCTTGGCCGAGAAGCTTAAGGAAGTTGGTTGCGATATAGATTGGCTAAAAA
>JAUHYX010000340.1 GCA_030426285.1 bacterium | reverse complement strand
ATCGCCCGCGACTACATTGTACATTCCCGTGAGGATTCCCGAATAAGAACCGTGTATTGTGTCGTTGTACCCTGTTCCAATGATGCTGTATCCACTGTTGGGGCCAATTCCATTGCCCCATCCAGAAACAATTGCTGACTCGGTAGAAAAGATGGTGTTCTCACGACCTGACACAATTGCACTCTCAACACCAGCCACATGATTGAGTCTACCAGCCCCGACAAACGATGAAGAACTGGTGATGGTATTTTCTTCACCAGCCCCAATGAAACTTCTGCTTGCCGTTTGTGCAATTGAGTTTTCTTCACCTGATACAATTGATGCCAGCGCAGCGTTGACGGTATTATCCATTCCAGAAATGATTGAAGCACGGCTACCTGCTAAACCAATGGTATTGTGTGCACCAGCGCCGATCATTGCTCCAAAGCCACGCAATTCATTGGAATCACCCGCAACGATACCAGCAGAAGAAGCTGAGACATAGTGATCAACACCATTGCCAACAAAACTGTTCTCACCGGAAACGTAGTGCGAGTATCCCCCAGCTACTGTGGACTTCTCACCTAGCACGAGGTTAAAGCGTCCGGAGAGAATCGCAGCATATTTCGCTTCAGCCCTATTTAGTGCGCCACCAACAACCAGAGCATACTCTGAGTCTACGGCATTGTATCGTCCGTTGAGAATTGCCGCAAAACTTGAGCTGTCAGCAATGTAATTGCCGTATCCCTGAACGATAGAGGTATAACTGGAGAACCTGTCAACCTCATTGACATAACCTCCGAGAATACTTGACCAAGACGTGTGGATACGGTTGTTGACGCCAGGAAGCATGGTAGAATGTGAAAACGTTGTATCGCTCCAAACAGAGTCTGAATATTGATTGCCAACCCATAGCGTTGTGCTAGGAGGACTGAAGAATAAGTTTGTTCCGTGTCTTGGCACATTTGGCACAGCGCCGGTATTGGAAACTAGGAGTCCGCCATTGATGTGAGCGGCAATGCCATATCCTGGCTTCTCTTCCGTGCCAATTGCTACGCTAGCAGTGGTCACGAGATCAGAATCGCTGCGGGTCCAGTAGCTCCCACTTCCAAGTGTACTTGCATCGATGGTTATCGTATCACCCGAAACCGTCACATTTGTGCCGTTAGTACCCGTTATTGTTAGTTCGCCTGTGGTGCCATTCACGCTGCGAACAGCGCCTCCAGACAGAGAGTCGGCGACCTGAGCTCGAAAACTCGTGGGTACACTTGAGAATGGTATGCGCGGAGAGAATTCGGGAGAGCCTACGAGCTGATATGTCACGTAGTACTGCTGTTCAAAGTCAATATTCAACGCTGAATCCGACCCCAGTTGTGTGCCGAAAACACCTTGAACAACATTCACCCATTTGGTTTCGGACCAGAGTGGGTTACCGCCGTTTTGTACGTCGTAGATAAGAAACCTCATGTGAGACTGCCCTTGGTCTAAGACTGTCCCATCTGCATTGCGTACGATCCCCTGCAATGAGATGGTTTGTGGAATATGCGCTGCTACATCTGTAGCCAGAATGACAAACAAAGCCATGGTTGTCAGTACATATGTTGGAATTCGATTCATGTGATTGTCCTTCATTGTTCAGGCACAATCACGCGATAATCCACTGACAACTCAACTCAAACACATACAGTTTTTTTCTCCTTCAAATGCCTGGTTCAGACAAAAAGTTGCTCCACGAAGCGCATAAATACGTACTTTCAAGGGCCATGTCTTGACAAATAATTTTCTCGAGTAAGCATATGTCAGCCTATCAAGAGTTGTATTCCCTAGTGAAGAGTCTCACCAAGCGAGAGAACAAAGCCCTGACGTTACACATAGATAGAGTTGGTGGGACGGAGACAGACTACAATCAGGTGTTGGAGGTCTTGCGCAAGCAAAAGCAGCCAGACGAGGAGGGACTAAAGACGGCTTTGTGTGAGAGTGTGGTGAAGCGATTGCCAACACTGCAAACGCGATTGATGTCACTTA
>JAUHYX010000135.1 GCA_030426285.1 bacterium | reverse complement strand
GGATACATACCTTGGGCCAATACCTCATTTGGTCGCAGGGAAGGTACTTGAACGAAACACAGACGAGACTGAGTGGCTGGGTCGATCAAATCACTCACACGCACAACCCTACCATTCCAAGTACTACCCGAGACTTCATCAGTAACCACTACGCGGTTGCCAATTGCAACAAAGGAGTAATCGCGCACTGCAATCGGCACTTCAATTTCAACATTTGAACGCTGAATAACTTCCGCCACTAGTGCGCCCTTGTTGGCATAAGAGCCTTCTTCCAAGTGCACTGCGGAAATCGAGCCATTAAATGGAGCCTCATAACTGTAGAAATCTAGCAATTGTTCATTGGCCTTTATCTCGTAAAAAGCACTGATGATTCCTCTAGCACTCAAGAATGTTTTGAGTTTTGGAGTGGCAATCTGTGGCAGCGAAGGCAGGATAGAATCGACATTGATGCTTTCAAAAAATGCCTGCCACTTTGCTACCTCATCAGGAAAGTCTAGTTCGAGTTCTGGTATAACATTCGCGAGTGCTGTCAGAAAACCACTTCTTTGAGCTGCCAATTGCAACACAAACACACTAGAGTTGACATTTACAATAGTGTCTCCCTCTTGAAATCGCTGTCCAACTTTAAGGGGTACGCTACCAGGCAATAGCTCGCCAACGCCTTGTGAGAACACTGAAATTGGGCGGCCAGAAACAACTCTGCCATTAGCCGTTACAACAACATCGGCTGAGGTGTATGTAACAGAGTCTGCAACGACATTGCGCACCAGAATGCGAGGAGGTCGTTTTTGAGTGGTTTCATCGCGAAAAATTGCTTCGAGTGTCAAATACACCATTAATGCTACGATTACAAAAACGGGAATTGCAATGAGTAGATCTTTTTTTCTGTCAGAAGACGGCATAGGTTGTCTACCTTGATGGATGTATATTTTGGGCGGCTTTAGTGCTGAGGACTTCACAAAATTATTGAATGCCAAGACAAAAAGGAAACACGAAAATGTTTCGCAATAGACCGACAAACTTCATACTAACGTTTTTGATCACAATTAGTTTCACTGTTGCAACACATTCTTTGCCAATGAAAGAGCAACCATGTATCGGGCCAGAGTATTCTCAAATGGATTTTTGGATAGGAACATGGGAGTTGAGATGGGGCGGCAGCGACAAGGTGAGAGGGCGTAACATTGTTTCCAAGAAGCTCAACGAATGCGTGGTTGAGGAGAATTTTACTGGTCTCGAACAGCACCCGCTGAAGGGACAATCCGTGTCTGTGTACGACAAAACTATTGGCATGTGGCGTCAGACATGGGTCGACAACACCGGGTCGTACTTAGATTTTACCGGAGGCCCTGTTGACGAAATCTTCATATTTTCTCGTACTTCAGGGTCTGGTGACAAACGCGTAGAGCAAAGAATGACATTTTACAACATTCAGGAAAACTCACTCGATTGGGATTGGGAAATATCGAATGACGGAGGACTCACCTGGAAGCTAAAGTGGCGCATACACTACACGCGAGTCGAGGAGTAAAACGTGAACCATTTGGGACACCTCTGGACGGCATCTCCAGATCGTGATTTGATTGTTGGATCTGCGCTTGGAGATATTGTCAAAGGACTTGTACCGGAACATTACGCAAAAGAGGTATGGCGGGGGATTCAGTTGCATCGAGCTATCGATGAACTCGTTGACACACACACAAGTACTGGCGCAATTAAGCAACACTCAGACTTGCAAGTACACAGACGATTTGTTGGAATCGTTCTCGATGTTCACCTAGATCATGTCCTCGCAACACATTTTTCTAGGTTCTCTACAGATACTGTTGCAACAGTCGTTGAGCATTCACTTCATTGCATGCACAGATCTGAATTTGCCGAACAACTTCAGCGCCCAATTGCGTGGCTAAGTGGAAGGGGCGATCCGAGAAATTTCACAGAAGAGCAATCAGTTTTACACTCCATTGAAAGTCTTAATAGCCGACTGCAGTATCGTGGGATTCGTGCTCCAAATATGCAAGAAGTATACGAATCTCTTTTGCTTCTCGACAACTTGGAACAGCATTGCCTACAGATACTGGAGGACTGCAAAACATTTGCGGATTCATTTCGGACTTCCGTTTTACAATCGTAATGCGCAAGTTTGGGGTATTCACGTGTCACAATCACCAATGCCATGAGGACAATGTCAGAGATTCTGAAGATTACGTCACCGATTCAACATTACGAGTGGGGCGGTACCACGCTCATTCGAGATCTCTTAGGAATTGCTAGTAACGAACCATGTGCTGAGTTGTGGATGGGAACACATGATCGCGGTTGCAGTTCCATACACGGTACAGAAAAACAATTGCAAGAACACATTGTCGAAACGCAGGCTTGCTCTAAGACCACACTGCCGTTTTTGTTCAAAGTTCTAGACGCACACAATATGTTGTCTATTCAACTGCACCCGAACAAAGACGCTGCGCAACGTGGTTTTGAACGTGAAGAAGCTGCGGGAATTGCGCTTACAGCTTTTGAGCGCAATTATCGGGATAACAATGCCAAGCCTGAACTGCACTGCGCGCTCACACCTTTTTGGATGGTGTGGGGCATCAGACCCAGCAGTGAATTGAAAGAAGTCCTGACTTCTGAACTATACTCTTCAGTACTCGGTGTGCATTACGGAGCTCTGGTCGCAGAACATGAAGATGAAGACCAGGTTATTAGACTTGCGTTGCGCCACATCCTGAGTGCACCACAAACAGCATTGCAGGCAGGCGTTGTTTGGCTTCAGAAACAGTGGGAGCAAGATCCTCCCGTTGATGATAAAACACATGATTATTGGATGAACAAAGCCATTGAACAGTTTTGTGATCAGAATATAGATCCGGGATTGTTTGTGATGCCATTGATGAATTTGGTCAAACTTACTCCTGGCCAAGGCACGTATCAACCTGCCGGTGTTCCGCATGCGTACTTGCGCGGCGCAACTATGGAGTTGATGGAGAACAGCGACAATGTGTTGCGCGCCGGTCTTACGAGAAAGCACATCGACACCGAAGAACTATTGAAGAATATTGACACCTCAGCTCGCGACCCTCGCATTATTGATGGTGTTGAATTTGGTGATAATTCAAAGGTGTATGAAACCCCTGAATCAAATCTGCGTCTTAGTTCCCATTGCCTTACTGGATCTGAAAAGTGGAAAGCAACTGCATGCACGATTGGAATTGTTATTGAGGGAGAGTTGAGTATTGTGCAGGACGAAAGCACTGTAAGACTCAATAAAGGCGAGCAATTCTTTGCTCCGAGAAATTCAAAAGCGATGTTTAACGGAACGGCATGTACTTTTTATACCGCCACAACAACATAGAGAACTACACATGAATGCTCTAAACTTACAAATACTCAAAAGACTGGCACTTTGCGGATTTACGCTTGTTGCACTTTCTGCATGTGCGACGCAAAAAAGTGATGCTCAATTCTTCGACAAACTCAAGAATGAAGCTGAAAAAGCGCTGGGCGGTGGCGGCCTTACACAGGACGACGCAGCCAAAGGAATCACTGCGGCACTCGAACGAGGTGTCGAAACAGCGGTTGAGTTCTGCAAGAAACCCGGTGGATATCTCGAAACACCGGAAATCAAGATTCCGTTGCCACAAGACGCTCAAAAAGTTGAAAAGAAGTTGCGTCAAATTGGATTGGGGAATCAGGTTGACGATGCCATAACTTCGATCAACAAAGCCGCTGAGCTTGCTGCTGCTGAAGCTGCTCCAATTTTTGTTGAAGCCATTCGCGCCATGACGATTGAGGACGCCCTTAGCCTCGTGAGTGGGAATGACTCAGCTGCGACATCGTATTTGCGTAGAACCACAAACCAAAAACTCACAGCTGCGTTTACTCCTGTTATTGAGGCCGCGCTGGAAAAAACAGATGCCACAAAGTATTGGAATACATTGTTCTCTTCCTATAACAAGATTCCGTTCGTAGAGCGGGTGAATCCAAATCTTGTCGAGTATGCCACTGCAAAAGCGATAGACGGACTCTTCACGATGATCAAAAAGGAAGAGTTGAACATTCGCGAGAATCCGTCAGCTCGCGTCTCGGAAATACTTAAGAAGGTATTTGGCTAAGTTCACCGGCCAATGAACGCCAAGTATCTAGTTCCGGAATTCCCGGCTTTCGTTCGCCAAACACAGTGCACAGCAAATCACCAGCAGCATTGAATACCTCAACAGACGTTACAATGCCGTCGGTGGTTGGCTTGCGAACAATCCATGCAGAAGCAATAGCGTCTTCTACGAGATGAAAGTGGAACGACTTGTCAAGAATGTTCAGCCATCCCCTAGCTTCTACAACTCGTTCAATTGTGCCCGTGAATATTTGTACCGCACCGTCGTTGCCAGTAAAAATCATAATCGGGACATTCTGGTCGCGGGCCTGTTCAAATGTTGTTCGCAGGGCTTGCAGGGGAATGCTTTCTACGAGCAACGCCCCGTCTACCTCAGTTTTGTGCTCATGAGCACAGTGCAAGGCATCTAGACGATGGAGATTGTACTCATTTACGAGGTGCACAAAGTCATGTGTGTCTTTGAGAGCTTTCCACTTTTCGAGGAATTCTTGTGCCACTACATTGTCAACTGAGGCTTTTTCGTGCGAAGAATTCTTTTTCAGAGCTTCGAGTTTTAGCGGATTGCCGTCTGTTGATATGCTCTTGGATTTAAGGCTCTCAAACACTTCTACATTTGAGTCTTCTGACTGAATGACCTTCAGAATTGCACAACCGCTTGCATCGTAAAAGTGCAAGCCCATGTTGCCGTTGCTTGAATTGGTTACAAACACACAGTGCTTCCAAGAGCTAAGAAACATCCGCATGTCTATCTCCGGACCTAGCACCATTGCTACGACTGGGGCAGGGAAGTGGCATTTTGGAAATGTACCAAACAACTCGTGCACGCAGTCATTGTTTCGTACAATTGTTCGCACTGGACCACATTGTTCGGCATACTTCTCAAAGAACTCGCGAGCCGTCAGTTCGATTCTGAATGCTTCACCAAATTCACCAGACAACACAACCTCCATTTCACTAACGTTGAGAAATGTAGCCACATCTCTACTTCGCTTTATGGAACCTTTTTGTAGCACTGATTGAATGTTGTTGACTAATTGTTCGGACATGATTAGACCTCTATAGATTGTAATGACATATTCAATAGTTCGCACAGCGGATCACACTCTAAATACGCAGAGTCTTTAGCAGCGGGTTTGAACGTTGCACCAAATGCCCGCGAAAGTATTTCAGGAGACAACACCTCGCCTGTGTTGCCCGCGCTTACAATAGAACCTTTGCTCAACAAAGTTGTTTTATCCGACCATTTCAATGCAAGATTGATGTCGTGCACAACTGCAATTGTTGTGCATTTGGCAATTCTCGTGAACTGCTTCAGCACATGTAAGAGTCGAACCTGATGAGGCGGATCAAGATTTGAGATTGGCTCGTCGAGCAAGAACAGATGCTCTGAGCGGGCGGTCATAGACTGTAACCAAAGCACCCGACTCATGGCTGCGGCGACATACAAGCGCTGGAATTCACCGCCTGACATAATGCCACAATCTTTCTTGAGTAGTCCATCAACTGCCAAAGCGGTCATGGGGTCAAACAACTCAAATGCTCGTTGTTCTTGTACCTGAGACAACGTAGCGCCGACCACAAGATGGAAAAACGTCTCTCCTGAAACTCCTTTGGGGGCAGCAAGGTTTTGTAAGCACATCGTGCGGTGTAGTGCCGTCTTTTGTGCCGACATCGATCGGATATCCATTTGACTATACTTAACATTACCAGAATAATCACTGTTGAGTCCTGCAATGATGCCAAGTAGTGTCGACTTGCCAGAGCCATTGGGGCCCAACAGCATGTGGACTCCAGAATTTGAGAATTCGGCTGATACACCCGTCAAAATTGTTGAACTACCAATTGCGTACTCAATGCTGTTACACCTAACGTGCATATTGTTTTCCTCGGTACAAGAGATACAAGAAAAATGGTCCACCAATACAAGCTGTTAGTGTGCCAACTGGCACCTCGGAAGGCGGTGCAATGAGGCGCGATAGCAAGTCGGCGTATACTAACAATACGCCACCACACAAGAACGTCGGCACTAGTTTTTTAGAAGTTGGACTTCCGGTCAAAACTCCGCCAACAATATGAGGAGCTACAAGGCCGATAAATCCAATCAAACCTGTAAATGCCACGATTGATCCCACCAGCAGGGTACTTGCAGTTAGCACAACCCACGTCAGTGACTTTACAGGAACTCCTCTGAGCTCCGCGAACTGATTGCCTAATTGCAATACATCGACTTCCTTTATTCTCATCCACAAGGCTGCCGTGCACGCCAGAACAGTTCCGGATAACGTGAGAGCTTCATTCCATCCGAGGCCAGCACAACTTCCCATGGACCAGAATATGATCGAACGCAATTGAACATCCTCGGATGAAAAAATCAGTATACCTGTCACAGCCGCCGCTGCAGCATTGATGGCAATACCAGCTAGAATGAACCGAGAAGAATCAGTCGATCCTCGTGTTCCTGCCAAAAACAACAGCAACAATAGAGAGGCAGAAGCACCAGCAAAGGCAGCGATTTGAAGTGTTGCTACATAGGTACCTATTGATAGCCCACTAACAACCACAAATGAAACTGCTGCCATAGCACCTGCACTGATTCCCGTAATTCCAGGATCTGCGAGTGAATTGCGAAACACTGCTTGCATTATCAGGCCACTAAGCGCTAGTCCTGCGCCAGACAACAACGAAATCACAGTTCTTGGGAGCCGCAAATGCGTGATCACATACCGCTCAGATTCGCTTACTGACACAGAGGTGTCTTTCAGCAGTGCATCCCAGATTTCGTTTGGTGAAAAGTGTTGAACACCAAACTGAATACTAAGAGTCACGCCCAAAATGAGCACGAGTAAGAGTGCGATTGAAAAATGTGATCGCAGTATTTGCATTTGTTACTACTCTGCTGTCTCGCGGTGCAACCACAACAAGGCTTCGCCGATTCGAGGGCCGTACGTGGCAAGGTACGAAGCATCGTGACTCACTATGTTGGTCTCATTCTTCCATTTGTCGGTTTTCAATGCAGCTGCAAGTGCTTCTTGCCCACCCTGTTCCTTTAAGAGCTTGTTGAAGACGATGACATGTTGAGGACTCTTGGAAATAAGTGACTCGATGTTGACTGGTTTGTAGCCCGGCATGTCAGAAAACGCATTGGACAACCCAACCGTATTCATCACCTTGTCCATACCAGTTCCAACACCTGCACACATGGCGGTTCCGTTTCCGAGACTGTACACAAACACTGCTGTGGCGCGTTGTTCCTGTTGTGCAACGAGCGTATTCAATGCCTTTGAACAAGAGTCTAGCTGCTGCTTAAGAACGGCGCGAGATGCAGTTGAACGTTCGGCAACACTTTCTCCCAAGTCGCCTGCCAATACGGTTGCGAGAGAAGAAACACCGTCTATCGACTCCGGAGCTTCATAAGTGTTAACTTCTACTTGGGCTGCTTTAAGCGACTCAACAACTTCATTCGTAAGGTCTCCTTCACAAAGGACTACATGTGTTGGAGCAAACCCCAGAATTGACTCAGCAGTGATTGCGTGTTTGTAACCAAGTTTGGGCAAGGAGACTACAGCAGGAGGGTACATGCTCGTTGCGTCAGTCGCAACGATCGATGAGGTCTCGCCAATGTGGCATAACAACTCGGTAAGTAAAGCGTTTGCAGATACGATTTTCAGTTCACTTGTCTGAGCTTGATCTGTAGTGGCATCATGTTGTTGAGTTGACGCTGTTTGCTCTTGCTGAGAACAACCAACAGCAACAACGCAGAAGAGAGCAAGAAGTAGTTTCATGGTGTGTGTAGATATATGAAATAGAACTTATCTTATTTAGACTTAGTTTAGATAAACAAATCTAATACATGTCTGAGTACAATAGCAAACACTGGGTTCAATTCTAATCACTTGCTTGTTGCTACAAGTTTGATTCAAAGTTGTGTAACTTTAGCTCTCAAGCTTCGTAGCGACACGGTGGTACGGAAGGTACCAAGGAAGAACAACGATGATTTCAGATACGATAGGAATACTCATGAAGAGAATAATTGCTGCTGTTTCGGGCTTAGTTTTGATAAGTGCTACAGTTGTGCTCACCGCTAGCGATTCGCAAGGCACGAGCCAAAAGGACAAGCAAGTAACCGTCGAAGATGGTGTGCTTGGATATGCCTTGTCAGAAATGTTGCGTCAACTGCATTTCACACAGCGTCAGGTTGACGACACCATCTCGATGCGGGCATACAAGATGTACTTAAAGTATATGGACTACACGAAGCAGTACCTCTTGCAGGAGGATGTTGACAAGTTGTCGCGATACGCGTTAAACCTCGATGATCAACTGAGACAGGGGAACTTGCAATTCTTTGTCATGTCTCAAGAAATTTTGGACAAACGCTACGACAAAGTACATGATTTCTACGAAGAAATTCTAGCACAGCCTTTTGATTTTAATGCCAAAGAGACTGTCGAAACTGACCCAGATAAACTCAAATACTGTGCTACAATGAGCGAGCTGAAAGAGCGTTGGAGAAAACGCCTAAAGCTGCAAACGCTCAATCGTTTTATCTCGCAAAAAGAGAAACAAGACAAGAAACTAGCCAAAGCCAAAGAGAACGATGAAGACATTGAAGAGTTAGAACTTCTAAGCGATGCTGAACTTGAAGAGAGTGCGCGCGACGCAATTCGCAAGAACATGGATACTCGATCTCGCAGAATAGCTCAAGAAGACAAAGAAGACAGACTAGCCCGTTATCTCAATGCCTTTGCGAAGTCGTTTGGACCGCATACACAGTTTTTTCCTCCGCAAGAAAAGGAGAATTTCGACATTGGAATGACCGGTCAACTTGAAGGTATAGGTGCTATGCTTCAAGAAGAAGACGGATATATCAAGGTCACTGAAATTGTTCCTGGAAGTGCCTCTTGGAAACAAGGTGAGTTAAAAGCAGACGACTTGATTGTTAAAGTAGCGCAGGGTTCAGAAGAGCCGGTAGATATTGTCAACGCTACCATGAAAGAGGCCATTAAACTTATTCGCGGACCTAAGGGTTCTGAAGTTCGACTAACTGTACAAAAACCAGATGGTTCCCTGCTTGAAATTCCAATAATTCGCGATGTTGTGAAAGTTGAAGAAACGTATGCGCGGTCAGCGACGATTGAAAACAAAGATGCAAATCACAAGGTCGGCTACATTTATCTGCCAAAATTCTACAGCGATTTTCGCAACGAAGGAGCACCTACCAGTGCAGGAGACGTGCGCAAAGAAGTTGAAGCGTTGAAACAGCAGGGTGTAAATGGTATAATCTTGGATCTTCGCAACAATGGTGGCGGTAGTTTGTCTGATGCAGTTGAGATGTCGGGCTTGTTCATTGAAAGCGGACCAATTGTACAGGTGAAAGACCCCATGCGTCCCGCGCAAGTGTTAAAAGACAAGGACCCGTCGCAGGTGTACGACGGCCCACTCGTTGTTCTTATCAACGAGTTTAGTGCCTCGGCTTCTGAGATCTTGGCAGGTGCGCTGCAAGATTACAATCGCGCTGTAATAGTAGGAGCACCGCACACGTTTGGCAAGGGAACCGTGCAAACCTTTATGCCGGTAGCACGCGCGTTTCCGGCTGACCACGCAAAAGATAAAGACTACGGTTCATTGAAATTTACATTCCAACAGTTCTATCGCATTAATGGCGCTTCAACACAATACA
>JAUHYX010000134.1 GCA_030426285.1 bacterium | reverse complement strand
TCCGATTGCAAGCAGCGCCGTGCTATTAGCTCAACACAATATTGCGGGATTCGCGTCAGTAATACCTACATTTGTATTCAATTTTGAGCCGATGATAGTAGGGATGGTCACATCGCTGCTAGTTTGCGGAAGCGGGATTCGCATATGTGGACCATCTCAAACATACTGAGCATTAGCCGCTTGTTCCTCGTGTTTCCAGCCCTATGGTTGCTGGCGAGAAATGAGTATGGACCGCTGACAGCCGTGTTTTTCATCGCAAGTGCGACAGATGTACTCGACGGATATTTTGCGCGGCGCAACAATGCCGTTTCAGAGATTGGGAAAATTCTCGATCCTCTTTTTGACAAGATTTTTGTGGCCTCAGTTGTTATTGGCATGGCATGGCATGGTTTGTTTCCCATGTGGTTCCTGTGGTTAATCATTGGACGAGATATCCTGATTTTTGTCGCCGGAGTGCTGTTCAAACGTTCTACCGGCATCGTGCTGCCATCCAATTACACAGGCAAAGCAACAGTTACTCTTATTGGCTTTACTATGATTGCTGCGTTGTTTTTACAGCATTCTTCGACCTTAAACGTCATGATTGGTGCATCGGTTGTGATGATGCTCGTTTCAATCGGACATTACACAATTCAAGCAAGAAAAGAACTACAACACTATAAGCAGACCTCAGGAAATCATCCTGGTTTGGAGAATTGATATGGGCTTTTTCAACAAGATTAAAAAGAAAGTACAGGACACGGCTAGCAAAACGTCGGAAAAGATGTCGGCCGTGGCTGAAAAAACGAAAAAGGTTCTGAAAATTGAACGTCTGCGCGAAGGACTTACCAAAACGCGCAAAAATTTCTCCGACCGCCTCAAAGGGCTGCTCTCGGCTGGCCGCAAAATTGATGCTGCATTGATCGATGAAATCGAAGAAGTACTCATCACTTCTGACATTGGGGTGAAGACGACAACCCGTATAATCGATGGGGTGAAGTCACGTGTTCGCAAGGGGCAACATCAGGATGCTGGTGTGTTGTACGACATGATCAAGGAAGAAATACGCAATATTCTGGTCACCTCGCCATCCGTTGAAGCAGATAAAGCATATACAACCAATCCAGAAGACGTGCCGCATGTGATCATGGTGGTCGGTGTTAATGGGGTCGGCAAAACGACCACGATTGGCAAGCTGGCGCGCAACTATCGCGAAGCTGGCAAACAGGTTCTGATCGGAGCTGCCGACACATTTCGCGCAGCAGCCAATGAACAACTCGAAGTGTGGGCACAACGAGCAGAAGTTGATATCATTAAGCAACATCACGGAGCGGATCCAGCTTCTGTTGCCTTTGATACGGTAAAATCAGCAATCTCTCGCGATGCTGAGGTTGTGATCATCGATACGGCAGGGCGTTTGCACAACAAAGTTGGCTTGATGGGCGAACTCGAGAAAATGTCTCGCGTCATGCAAAAACAACGCGAAAATGCCCCGCATGATACGTTCTTGGTACTCGACGCAACAACCGGCCAAAACGCTATTCAACAAGCCAAAGAGTTCATGAAAGCCACGCCTGTGACGGGCCTTATTCTGACAAAACTCGACGGTACAGCAAAAGGCGGTGTTGTGATTGCAATCGCGGCCGAATTCAGTATTCCTGTTAGGTATATTGGGGTCGGTGAAAAGATTGAAGACCTCCAACCATTTGAACCAGAAAAATTCGTGAACGCATTGTTTGAAGACAAGATGGATTACGAAGAGGTAGAAGTTCCGGTTGATGAGGATGATGCTATCAACGAATAGTCGATTGGTAAATAGGGCGAGCCAAAACACTCGAGTTCTCTGAAGGGTACTCATTTCTGCTTCAATTTTTGTTGAGATATTGCTTTAGTTGGCAGTTCGTCAAACAAACCTGGAGTCATAGCTGTGTTGAGCTCTAAATTCTGTGCTTTTGCTATTTGTGTTGTATGTCTGCTTTTTATTTCGTGTTCAGATGACCCTGTAGGTGTAGTGTTTGGTCCCGACAACTCGTTGATTGACACCGTGTGGGATGGCAAGATAGTGTCAATCGAACCACAAGAAAATCTGCAGCCTGGAACTGAATTGCTGTGTTCTGTAGAAGATGTTGAGTTTCAAGGAGTCGTGAGCCCGTTGGGAAACATCGTTTGTGTTGTTCCTGAGGTAGAGTTTGGACGCAGGATGCTGCAGGTAAGAGGTGCTGGGATTTCCCAAGAATTCCGCCTTCATGTTGTGCAAGTGGAAACAAACCAAGATCCAGTTTCAACGGTTTCAAAATATGTAGACCGGTTGATTCAAGCTCACACGGAAATGGGACAGCCCGATGTACGAGGTTTGGTTTATTCAAACAATTATTACCAGCTTCTAGCCCAGGTTCGAATATTTCAAGATCTCATTGACTCCGCAGAGGATGAGTCGGTACAGCGGCTTGGAACCATGATTGAGCGGAACCCACAACTATTTGATCTTAGTGCAATAGTTGGGGAAAGATTGGGGACAAAGCGCTTTGACTTCGAAGGTCGAGGAGTGAACGAAACCTTTGCATTGGAGTCTCAAGACGTCATACACAAAGTTTCTACAACCGATGCACACATGGCGCTTTTGAGTAATGATATTGAAAATGTCTCATTTATAGCCAAATGGGCATTTAAAACAGGTGCAATGGCAAATGGCATTTTCTTGAGAGCTTTAAGCCAGCACATAAACAAGCGACCTATGGTGGTTTCAGGGTTAGCAGAAGTTAAGGCAAAAGCTGATTTTGGAATTCTCAATGGTCGCGCCACACGTTGTGTTTTTTACGGATCCATGAGAAATTTGAGTCCAAGTGACAAAAACACAACCCTTGCTGGCAAGCTACTAGCAAGCTCGCTCTCAAGATTTTCATCGCTTTGGGAATTGATTCGTTCTAATTTTCAAGGTTTAGAAGGTAATGTTTTTGATCCGTTTAATGTTGGTTTTGTCCCTACTACATATTCGGACGGACCCATTGAAGCTGACATAGTGAAAGTTCTCCGTGCACTTCAGGATAGTGTATCTACGGAACTGAAGGTTGACCAAAACAAAGCATGGTTGAACATTAGCGACTATGCGTTTCGAAAAAAGTTCCTATCAGGTCGGGAACTGCATCTTGAATGTGAATTGCAAATTGACAATGAAACCACCGTTCTAGATACGATTGCCGTATATGTTCGGACATACGAACTTGTAGATAGTATCGTACCTCTAGAATTTGTAGCAATTCCTCCAGGTACATTCTTGATGGGATCTGAAAATGGAGAATTGGATGAGCGGCCGGTACATGAGGTTGTGATAAGTCGAGGTTTCGAAATGAGCGTATATCCAATAACAACCGAACAGTATTATAAAATGGTTGACGATTCTGAATACGAAGATGAAGTGGCTTTTTATAGTGGAGCTACTCCAAACAGTTTCTATAGTTTTGGGCATTGGAACTATAGACATGTCACAACCTTTTTAAACAACAGAAACGACGGATATATATATCGTTTACCCACCGAAGCTGAATGGGAGTATGCTTGTCGGGCTGGAGCCGCAACAACGTACTTCTGGGGTGATGATTATGAAGCCGGAACGGAGTATCTAGGAGGATACAAGCCCCAGAATGAACTCCCAAATTCTTTCGGTTTGCGTGGTATGATCGGAGGAATCCTAGAAATTGTGTCAGATAGCTATAGCCCAAATTTCTATAGCGGAGGTGATATGGTAGATCCACATAATCCTCATGGCCCAGAGGTGCAACGCGGAAGATCATGTAGCGCACGTGACCACGAAGAGGTATGGAATATATGGGGTGGAATTAGACTTGTTCGCGTACCCAAATAGCAGAAAAATGTGCCGGTGCACTTGCTGCACCGGCATTGCAGTTAGTGAATCAGCGTCGACAAACCCCGCACAACAGATGAGAGTCTAATAGCGTCCCAAACGCGTTCTGTGGTGCCACCGGCTTGCAGCACACTTTCTTCGTGTGCGCCTACACACATTTCGCAGCCGTTTACTGCAGAGACAGCTAGACTCACGAGTTCGAAAAATTCTTTGGAGGAAACAGGTCGCATCATGAGTCCCATGCGCAACCGTGCAGGTGCTTTTGAGTACTCGTCTTTTCCAACATAGTGTCTGAAGCGATACAGCACATTGTTGACCGATAGCAACGAAGCAATGGCACTCATTTCTGCAATTTCTTCTTCTGTCGCTTCTGCATCACGAGCCTTTGTGGCAAATGCATCAACGAGAATGTGGTTTTTCTCATTGGCCGCTATGCTAAGTGCGAGCAATGCTGTTTCTTTAGTGCTCAAGTGCTTGCTCTCGAGTGTTGACTTGATGTTCATTTTCATTTCGCGAACATACTTCTCGTTGCCCTGAGCTACTGTGGCAAGAGCGTGCAAGTTGCCATTGTCGGTGGTCTGCAGCGTTTCTAACAACTCTAGTGCGGTTTCGTTCAGTGTATATGACATAGAAATCCCTGGTTGTAAGTTTTTTGTGTCAATGTAAATGAGATCAAGTGGTGTGTTGTGCAAACAGGCAAAAAAAATCGGTGCTCCGCAAAGCGCAAACGGAGCACCGAATAAATAACAATATTACGGGTTCAAGGTGTCTTCACCCTTTTCCCAGTTACATGGGCACAATTCATCTGTTTGAATTGCATCCAATGTGCGAAGAACTTCGGCAACGTTGCGACCTACAGAGTCATTGTTGACCGAAACCCATTGGATTGTTCCATGTGGGTCAACAATAAATGTGGCGCGATACGCTACAGAACCTGGCTGAAGAATGCCCAGTTCTGAAGCCAAAGCTTTTGATGTATCTGCAAGCAGTGGGAATTTGAGGTCACGCAAGTCGTCGTGATCCTTTCTCCACGCCAAATGTACTTCTTCAGTGTCTGTCGATGCACCGATCAACATCACATCGCGGTCTGCAAATTCAGATGCGTTGTTGTTGAATTCGGCAATTTCAGTTGGACAAATAAATGTGAAATCTTTTGGGTACCAGAACATCACCATCCACTGACCAGCTTTTTTGTGATCTTCGTTGGTGATTGTCTTAAACTCTTTGCCTTTTTCTATTGAAACACAGGCATTCATTGAGAATTCTGGAAACTGCTGTCCTACTGACAATACTCTTCCGCTCATGTTTGTCTCCTAGCGTTGTACATGGTTAATAGATTGTGTGAGATAGCGTTGGAACAAATGTATGGCTCGGCAAGAAGGAAGTCCAATTGTATCTTTTTATGGCGCAATAGCTTTTACTTATACCGCCAACGAATGCGTATATTTGCACATGACACTCACTCAGCTCAGATACATTGTTGCCCTCGACAAACACCGCCACTTCGGCATTGCCGCCGAACATGAACATGTCACACAGCCATCGCTCAGCACACAGATTCAAAAACTGGAAGAAGAGCTTGGAGTACAAATTTTTGATCGGTCGCGTTCACCAGTTGTACCAACTCGCCACGGCGAAATCATTATTGAGCAAGCGCGAACCGTGTTGCATGAGGCGGGTCGGCTAGAGCAAGTTGCTGCCACTGAAGATGCCGAGCGTCAGGGCGAGTTGTTGTTGGGAATTATTCCTACCGTGGCACCATATGTCCTGCCGCTGTTTCTCGAGAAGTTTACGCGCGAGTATCCTACCGTGCATTTGCGCATAAGGGAGATGCAGAGCCAAGAAATTCTTGATGCATTGCGAAAAGATGAGATCGACGCTGGATTGATGGCGACACCGCTACACATTCCGGGCATTATTGAAAACGTGTTGTTTAACGAACCGTTTGTTGTATATGCACCAGCTGGACATCACTTGTTGTCTGAACGCACTATACACACTTCCGAGCTCGAAGGAGAATCGATGTGGCTGTTGTCTGAGGGGCATTGTTTCCGCGACCAAGCTCTTGAAGTCTGTGGTTTGCAAAAGTCTGCAGGCGACGTGCAAGAGCACATAACGTTTGAGAGTGACAACCTGGAAACGCTGAAACGGCTAGTAGATTCGGGCGTCGGAATAACGCTACTACCATATTTGGCTGCAATTCAGGGTGAGTCTCAAGAATTAATGCCGCGCACCAAACGTTTCACGTACCCGGTGCCGATGCGAGAAATTAGCCTGGTTACTTCGCGGAGGTTTCTCAAGAAGCGTATCGCAGACGCACTTGCAGCCACCATTGTCGGTAGCATTCCAGTATCGCTGCGAGACGAGAGCCGTGGCCAGGTTGTGCCACTGCCAACGTTCGAGTAAACAGCTGGATTAGCAGTTGATTGCCCTTGCCTAGACTTGCACCTTGCGCTAAAAATAGGATTTCGTATTTTCACTACAATTCTGTTTGTGCAACATTATTGAGTCTGAGTATGTCCTGTGTAATACTTAAGCGCATCAACGCTATCCATGGCTGTGGTCTCCTCTTGATAGTTGTGGCATTGGCCACTTTTACACCTGTTTCTTCACATGCAGCTGAAAACGCCAGCGGTCAAAAGAGTTTGCTCTTGGAGCGTTCTATTCGGTTGGACGATGCGTATGATTTTGCTGGCCATTCTTCTGGACTTCTGTATTGGAAGGACGGATCTCAGTATTGCGCAGTTGTAAAGGATAAACATGAGACGTGTTACGTAGCCACTTTCAGAGAGGATTCTGCCCAATCTTTTGTGTTTGCAGATTTTCCCGCCAGCTCACATGAAATCATCGATATCGTGAAATCAGGAGACGACCTTTATCTACTTGCTGGTAAACAGATTTTTGTTCTGAGATTGTTGGGAGATACCGTGTATCACACAGTGCGGACTATTGAGTTGCCAGTGTACGGCACAAGCTTATTGGAAAGTGATGGAATTGTGTATTGTCAACGCAGTGTCTACAGCCAATCCAATGCCAAAAATACCGACGGTGAGTTCATTGACTATGTTTTGTATCGCATCTCAGACTCTGCCGCAACGTTGGTGATGCAAAAGAGCTCTCGTGAAGTCGCAGGGCTTGTGGTTGGCAATCTGGGACCAACCAAACTCAGTACAATTGTTGATGGCAACGTACTTGTTTCAGCCGACCCTTATGGCCGTTACATGCTGCAAACCGACCTCGAGACGCAGCGTACTGACACTATCACATTGCTACTGTTTGGTGCTACACAACTACACAAACGTGTAGTGGAATTGGAGGCACAAGTCCACGAACATTCTCTACACCCCGGTCAAGCAATTGGCACACTCCGGTCATTTTTACGCGATGGCATACTGCCTGGGATTGTCTTGAGAATGGACAAGCTCAATGAATCGGAAATGGGGTTGTTGGTTGAAATTGGTCGATCTCAGTTCTACTATACACTTGATCGTGAAACCGGTGAGCACGTGCAATTGCGCTCTCTCACGCGCGAAACTCTCGACTTGGATGCTAAAATCTCTGAGTCTCGATTGTTGGGTGTCAATACAAATTGCAAAGCAAGTGATTCAGTTGTCATGAGTACCCGCAGTTCAGGAGCTGTTGACCCTCTCTCTGGGCTCACTTATCGCGAGGTGATGGAGGCTGAAAATGAGTATATCTCGGAGCATGAAACACCCGAGAGTCTCGTGATTTTTGTGGTGGAGTAATTCATGTATCGCACTCTGAATTTCGTCGTTGTTATGGCCGCAATAACTGCATGTATGTTTGCTTCGGGACCGCCACTAGCGGATCTGGAATCTCAGCTCACTACGTGGAAAGGGCATGAGTATGCGGCTTCCGACTCAACAGTGTATGTGCTTTACAAAGGACTGTCATGCCGCGAGTGTTATCAGAAAATAGCGAGGCATTGCGCAGAAGAAATGCCCCATTATGACATCGTGTTTGTGTGTGCCAGAAATACGAGTGTGCTAGGTCGCAAGCAAACTTGGGAAGGAATTCGGAAGTTGGTGAAACAAGACTCCATGACTGTGTTGTTTGCACAATCAGAAGACACCACAATCCTTAGTCGCGAATATGAGTCCTTCAAAATCCTGTTCCCAGAAGTAATCGTAAAAGAGGGTAACTCGTACACGGTGTTTGACTACAAAGCACTCCACAAAACTGATTTCTCAGTCTGGAACCTACTGCACCCATAAAGAGCAGCTCAGAACTCCTTCGCCCTATTCCCATTTTCCCACGTAGCAAAAACTTGTATCTTTGCCGGTTGTGTCCCATTGCACATTTGCATGGGACAATGGTTCCCTAATCCAACGAAATCACTATGATGAAACTATCAAGACTACTTTGCATTGGCTTGTGCTTTGGAGTACTCGCTTGCGGCTCCCCAGAACCTGAAAATCCAGCTGATGCTGGGCCATTAGAACAAGTTCTACACTACGGAAATGGTGCTGAACCTCAAGACTTAGATCCACATGTGGTAACAGGAGTACCTGAAAATCACATTCTGTCAGCTCTCATGGAAGGCCTCGTAGGAGCGGATCCAAAGGACTTGTCGCCAACACCTGCAATGGCAGAGTCGTGGACAGTTTCTGAAGATAGAAGAGTGTACACATTTACAATCGGAAAGGACCGCACATGGTCAAATGGTGATCCTTGCACAGCACAAGATGTAGTCTTTTCTTGGGAACGCGTCTTGAGCCCGAAACTGGCCTCACAATACGCTTACATGCTCTTTGTTGTTGAAAATGCCGAAGCGTTTAACCGCGGCGAAATCACTAACTTTAGCAAAGTAGGTATAAAGGCACTCGATGACCATACGCTAGAGGTCACTCTCAAAGCTCCAACGCCGTACTTCTTGTCACTCCTGCAGCACTACTCCACGTGGCCAGTTCACCCGCCAACAATTCTCGCACATGGTGAAATGGACGAAGTTGGAACGATGTGGACGCGGCCAGAAAACTTCGTTGGCAATGGCGGTTTCACGCTCAAGTCATGGAAAGTGAATGAAAAGATTATTGTTGAGAAGAACCCGAAGTATTGGGATGCTGATATTATGCAGTTGGAGGCTATTCACTTCTACCCGATTTCGGTTGAGCAAACTGAAGAACAGAAGTTTATGAATGGCGAGTTGCACCTTACCAGCACAGTTCAAACCAATATGATCCCTGTGTACAAACGCGACTATCCAGAATACCTACGTATCGACCCATATTTCGGCACATACTATTACCGCATCAATGTTACCCGTCCGCCGATGGATGACGTAAGGGTACGACGAGCTCTTGTGATGTCTATCAATCGTCAGCTGCTCGTTGATAAGGTGACAAAAGGCGATCAGAAACCGTCGTTTACATTTTGTCCTCCAAACACAAATGGATATACGTCTGAACTACAAATCGAGGAAGATGTAGAGAAAGCCAAACAACTGTTGGCAGAAGCAGGCTATCCGAATGGCGAGGGATTTCCTTCGATTGAGATTCTGTACAACTCATCTGAGAGTCACAAAATTATCGCAGAAGCTCTGCAACAAATGTGGAAAAAAGCTCTCAATATTGACGTGACATTGGCCAACCAAGATTGGAAGGTGTATTTAGATTCACAACGCCGTTTGCAGTATGATATGTCGCGCGCCGGCTGGATTGGCGACTATGTTGACCCCAATTCGTTTCTCGACTTATTCGTGACCGATGGCGGAAACAACCAAACCGGCTGGTCAAATACGAAGTACGACGAAGCCGTTGCCAATGCTGCAACGAGCAAGACTCAAGAAGAACGCTACGGTTGGTTTCAAAAGGCTTCTGAGCAGCTCATGACCGAATTGCCAGTATTGCCGCTGTACACGTACACACGTGTTTACCTTAAGTCCCCACTTGTGCAAGGCTGGTATCCGAACTACCTGGATCGCCACCCATATAAGTACGTGTATCTCGC
>JAUHYX010000133.1 GCA_030426285.1 bacterium | reverse complement strand
CACGCTCGTGAACCAGAAGGCGGAAACCACGGTCAATGATCAAGTTCTTGCTAAAAAGACTTTCCGAGTCTGTGTTGGTAATGATAGCAGTGTCGTTGCTCACATTTGTATTGATTCGTCTTGCCCCTGGTGGTCCGTTCGACTCAGACCGTGCTGTTTCTCCTCAGGTTATGGAGAATTTGAACGCGCGCTATAATCTCGATGCTCCAATTTTGGAGCAGTACACAGACTACATGGTAAACATTGTCACTGACTTTGACTTTGGTCCATCCTTTAAGTTTCCCAACCGATCCGTGCACGAGCTCATCGGTTCCGGTTTTCCAAAAACCTTGGAACTCGCTTTCTATTCATTGCTCGTAGCACTTTTGCTCGGACTCACCTCGGGAATTCTGGCCGCACTGTTTCGCAATACATGGAAAGATTATGTGCCAATGACATTTGCTATGCTGGGTATTAGCATACCAAACTTTTTTCTCGGCCCTTTGCTGGTGTTGCTTTTTGGCGGCGCACTCGCTGTGGCGGGGTGGGAGACGCCTGTTCAGAAAATTCTACCTTCGCTGACTCTCGGATCCGCGTATGCGGCGTATGTAGCAAGGTTGTCGCGCAGTAGCATGCTCGATATCATGAATCAGGACTTCATTCGCACGGCGCGAGCCAAGGGATTGTCGGAATTCAAGGTTGTAACTAAACACGCATTGAAAGGCGGACTCTTCCCGGTGATCTCGTTTTTGGGGCCAGCAACTGCTGGTCTAATCGCGGGCTCATTTGTTGTTGAAAGTATTTTCCAGGTTCCCGGCTTAGGTCGGTTTTATGTTGAAGCAGCTTTTAACCGCGACTATACCATGATTATGGGTACCACAATCTTCTTTTCAGCCCTCATTGTAGTGTTCAACCTGATAGTCGACATCGCTCTCATTTTGCTCAACCCTCGCATGTCTTTCAAGGGGGCAAAATAATGGCGAAAATAGATATTCAGAATGCAGAAGAAGGTACGTCGCTGTGGAAAGACGCATGGCTGCGACTGAAGAAAAACAAGGCCGCTGTTACCGGTGCTATAATCTTGTGCATCATGGTCCTCGGTGTCATCATAGTACCGGAGATAACTGGTTACTCATACGAAGAGCAAGACCTGTTTCGCTCGTTGGAACCACCGAGTTCAGACTATTTGTTCGGTACCGATAGCCTCGGACGTGACCTACTGACGCGTGTGATGTATGGCGGGCGCATTTCGTTTTTGGTAGGCATCGTTGCCACAGCTGTGTCGCTCATCATCGGCGTTTCTTGGGGTACAATTGCCGGGTACTTTGGCGGTCGTATAGATGCTACAATGATGCGTATCGTAGACATCATGTATGGTATGCCGGTCATTATACTTGTGATCTTACTTACCGTTATTTTTGAACGAAACATCTTTCTGCTCTTCTTTGCTCTAGGAGCAGTTGAGTGGCTTACCATGGCTCGCATTGTGCGCGGCCAAGTGGCGAG
This sequence comes from bacterium, assembly GCA_030426285.1. Classification (GTDB taxonomy): domain Bacteria; phylum Bacteroidota; class Ignavibacteria; order Kapaibacteriales; family UBA7675; genus JAUHYX01. Next base: position 8,370 of record JAUHYX010000133.1, on the reverse strand, counting down.
TTTGCGAAAGCAAGACTTTGTGGAAGCCCTTGAGTCGATGGGTGTTCGCAAACGCACAATTCTGCTTAAACACATTGTGCCCAACACGCTGGGCCCAATCATTGTGTACACCACACTTCTGATTCCAAATGTGATTCTCGCAGAGGCGTTTTTGAGCTTCCTTGGCTTGGGAGTGCAACCACCCGAAACCAGTTGGGGATTGCTCATTTCAGAAGGTGTTCGCGACATGCGAGCGTACCCGTGGCCATTGTTGTTCCCGGGCGTGTTCCTCGCTCTTACTCTCTTTTCACTGAACTTCCTGGGTGACGGTTTGCGCGACGCTCTTGATCCAAAATCGTCAAAGGACTAAGCATGGCTTTGTTAAGCGTACAAAATCTAGCAACATATTTCTATACCCGCAACGGTGTTGTTCGGGCCGTGAATGGTGTTTCTTATGACTTGGAACCTGGTGAAACTCTTGGCATTGTCGGAGAATCTGGAAGCGGTAAGTCTGTATCCTGTTATTCTCTACTCGGCCTCATACCAATGCCACCCGGCAAGATTGTTTCAGGTACCGCCATGTACAATGGGCTCGACCTTCTGAAAGCCACACCTAAGCAAATGAGAGACGTGCGCGGGTCAAAAATTTCTATGATTTTTCAAGACCCAATGACATGTCTCAACCCGTACTTGAAGATTGGTAGACAAGTCATGGAGCCGCTGATTGAAGAAGGTGTTGACAAAAAGATTGCCTATGATCGCGCGCTCAAAGCGCTTGACGATGTTGGTATTCTGGACCCTGAAGAGCGAATGAAGCAGTACCCACATGAGTTTTCAGGTGGCATGCGTCAACGCGTGATGATTGCCATGGCTTTGGTTACAGAACCAGATCTGCTTATTGCAGACGAACCAACCACCGCGCTGGATGTCACTGTGCAGGCACAGATTCTCAAATTGATTGCAGAGTTGAAGCAGCGCAAAAACACAGCAGTCATCTTTATTACACATGATTTAGGTGTGATTGCAGGCATTGCCGACAATGTAAATGTGATGTATGCCGGAGGTATTGTTGAGCGCGGTACAACTCGAGAAATATTCAAGCAACCTGCGCATCCGTACACACAAGCCCTGCTCGACAGTATTCCGAGTACGCATGCGCATGGCGAGCGCTTGTTTAACATTAAAGGATTGCCACCGAATTTGACTCAAGAAATCACAGGCTGCCCATTTGCCCCGCGATGTAAACATGCGGTTGATGCTTGTTATGTCACAGAAACAAAACTCGCTAACATTGGTGAGCAACACCACACAGCCTGTTTTCGTTTTGCAGGAGGTGAAATATGAGTTTCCTCGTGGTTGAGAACCTCAAGAAACACTTTCAGGTGAAAGGAACAGACTTGTTTGGACGCGACAAACAGGTTGTAAAGGCGGTAGACGGTGTCAGTTTTCGCCTAGAACGCGGTAAAGTTCTCGGCTTGGTCGGAGAGTCTGGGTGCGGAAAATCAACGCTCGGACGGACAATGTTGCGTTTGCTTGAACCGACTGAAGGACGCGTGCTGATCGATGGCACGGATGTAACGACGCTAAAGGGCGAGAAATTGCGCACGCAACGCCGAACATTTCAAATGATCTTCCAAGATCCATATGCGTCATTGGATCCGCGTATGACTGTGTTTGACACTCTTGCAGAGCCATTGTTTGAACACAAACTCGTGGAGAGTTCACAAGCGTTGAATAGAGTGAAGGAACTGATGGATGTTGTTGGGCTTGCCTCGCGGCATATTCGCAAGTATCCACATGAATTCTCTGGTGGGCAGCGTCAACGCATTGCCATTGCGCGAGCACTTGCTTTGGAACCTGAGCTTATCGTAGCGGATGAGCCAGTATCTGCACTCGACGTCTCAATTCAGTCGCAAATACTGAATCTGTTGTCCGATTTGCGCGAGCAACTTGGCCTCACGATGGTGTTCATCTCCCATGATTTGGGTGTGGTGAAGCATGTGTCTGATGATCTCGCCGTGATGTATCTGGGCAAGATCGCTGAGTACGGCCCAACACAAGAAGTTTTTCAAGCTCCGGGTCATCCTTACACGCAAGCTCTACTCTCAGCAATTCCTGTGCCGGATCCCGATTACAAAGTAGAGCAGATTGAGTTAGACGGCGACCCTCCATCGCCAATAAATCCGCCATCTGGATGCAGATTTCACCCGAGATGTCGCTACGCAAATGCAGATTGCGCAAAGCTCGAACCGAGTCTGGATATCGACTCTCAACGCCCAGCAGTTCGAGTTGCGTGCAGCCGTTTGGACGCTGTTCGACAAAAATGAATTTTTTTTCAGAATCTGTTCATTGCATAGTCATTTGATTTTGTCGTGTTTTGTGGTGAGTTATCGTTGTGACGTCCTGTTACAGCGTGCCTGATAATCTATGAAAAACACGCAATTCTACATATTTACGGCGTTTTTTGCCGCTTTGACATTGGTGCTGACCTCATGTGGGGAGAGTGATTCTCCAGATCCTGTGGAAAGTGAGCACGTGTTTTCGATGAACTTAGCAGATGGCCTGCAGTCATTAGACCCAGTTCAGATGAGCTACAATGCTGCAATTCAAGCCGGTATGTTCGTATACAATGGCTTGGTTCGTTTTGATGACAACAATCAAATCGTACCTGAAATTGCCAAGAGTTGGAGTACAGATAGTAGCGGACGTATCTGGACATTTGTACTTCGCGACGATGTGAAATTCCACGAGAGTTCATGTTTTGCGGACCCGGGCTCAAGAACTGTTGACGCTCACGATGTTGTGTACAGCATCACGCGTGCTTGTGACTCCCGCTCTGAAACGAGAGGCTTCTGGATTTTTGATGGCAAGCTCCGCGGTGCAACCGATTTCTACGAAGCAAGTGGCACAACAGCCCCGCTTGATACTCTTTCCGGTGTGTATGCGCTGAATGACTCAACCGTGGTGTTCGAGCTGGAGCAAGCATTTGCTCCATTCTTGTCGTTGCTCACCATGCCCTACGCCTATGTGATTCCCCGCGAAGCTGTAGAAATGTATGGGAAGGACTTTGGGAAGAAACCGGTAGGTACTGGCCCTTTCAAATTCGAACAATGGGCTCCAGATGTTGAATTAACACTCACCAAGAATTCACAGTACTTTGAAAAAGAGAACGGTGTTTCTTTGCCGTATCTCGATGGTGTTTCTATTCGATTTATCCGCGATGCAAGTGCTGAATTCTTGTCGTTTCAACAAGGAGAATTTGACATTCTCTCGGGACTCGACATCGCCCAGTCTCGCAATGTGTTTAACGACGACGGCACGGTGAAAGAAGCGTATACCACCTTTGACGTGATTGTTACTCCGAATTTCTCGATAGACTATTACGGTATGTTGTTATCAGGCGATAGCCCTGTAGCCAATAACCAAACCTTACGCCAGGCACTTAACTACGCGATTGACAGAAACAAAATTGTGCAATTCGTGCTGCATGGTCGCGGTATCCCAGCTCACAATGGTGTAGTTCCTCCAGGCATTTCTGGTCATAGCGATGCCGTTGAAGGATATGAGTACGACCCAGCGAAAGCGGCTGAATTACTGGCTGAAGCCGGATACCCTGGCGGGAAAGGCCTACCGACCATGACATTGCGATTGGGCCAGAGCGGGCATACTATTGATGTAGCCGAAGCCGTGCAACAACAGTGGAAGGAAATTGGCGTGCAGGTGGAATTGCAACAGATGGACTTCCCAAGTATGCTGAAAATGGTGCGCAATTCAGAATTGCCGCTGTGGCGTACAAGCTGGATTGGCGACTATCCAGACCCGGAGAATTTTCTCGCGCTGTTTTACTCAGCATACCAAGCGCCAGAAGGGCCGAACACAACGCATTTTTCTAGTCCAGAATTTGATTCTCTGTTTCTTCGTCACCTCAATCCAACATTGTCGAAAAACGATCGTTTGGAACTGGTGATTAAGATGCAGAACCTTATCAATCAACAGGCACCTTGGATATTCCTGTACTACAATGTTAGCCGTCGACTCGTTCAGAAGAATGTACACGGATTGGTGGTTGACGGTGCCGACAGATTTCGTTTAACCAGAGTTACTACAAAGCACTAACCATGTTTTCTATGAAGCCCCATACATCGCAATTGCAAGTAGGATTTGCCGCTACAACAATCCTATTGATCATATTGATGGCAGTGCCGTCAAATGTCGTTGATGCGTTCATGATGCGTCGTGCATGCAATCCTGTTGCAGGTAAAAAACAAGCGCTCAAGTTCTTGCAATCAAGTGAATACCTCGCTGAATTGGCAGGTTTGGATTTTGTACCAACAGAAATTGAAGAGCACGAACTCAATGCCGATGGTGAGATACTTTCTGACATCAATGAAGAAGATCTCGATTCTGAAGGGCTCGCACTTTTGGAACAAGAAGAGGCCGAGTACGGCGGTCAAGGTGAACTGAGTCTCGACGCTTTTCAAGAAGAATGGCTCGAGTTCATGGACCAAGTTGACGCTGAAGCCGGTTTTACAGTTGGCGGTGTAGAAAAGAAGACGATTATGGATAATATCATGTATTGGGTGGGCACGCGTTATCGCTATGGCGGAATGTCAAAGCGCGGGATTGACTGCTCAGCTTTCACGCAGAGTGTTTACAAGCTCAGCGCAAATGTGCAAATGCCACGTACAGCTCGCGCTCAATACACTGTTGGACAGCCGGTTGAAGACGTAAAAGAATTGCAGTTTGGCGATTTGATTTACTTCAATACTCGTCGCCGTCCGTATGTTTCGCACTGCGGAGTATACCTTGGCGAGAACCTGTTTGCACATGCATCAAGTCGCTATGGTGTGACGGTTTCATCGCTTGAAAGCGCATACTACTCAAAGCGGTTTATTGCTGGGCGTCGCCTCATGCCGGAAGATCTTCTCGACATGACCATTGGCATGGAAAACGAATAACGGCGCAACAATTGTTCCTTGAGACCATACGTCTCGCAACTTTATTCTGGTACACTTCCCGGGTTCACAACTCCGTAGTTGGGAAGGAAGTACATGAGAAAGTCCGTGGCGTTTACCGCTTGGTCGCTGTTCAGATCACCTGCTTTCACCGCATGCCATGACGTACCATTGCCAGATTCTTCTATCAGTGCTTGTGCACCGTTGAATACATTTGCAGGCAAGGTGAAGTCAAAAGTCGATCCTGCTGAAATATTCACAAGTGTAGATGAAGCTATTGGGAAGTGTCCACCATGGCGAACTACGAGCCAAACATTGTTGGCAGGCGAAAGTTCAGCCGTGATGGTTCCTGAAGAGGAGACAAGTGCGGTTGTGCGTTCAACAAGAGTTGATGTCTGCAAACTTGCTCCAGTTCGCGTTTCAACAAGTACTGCTGTGACAGTGTGATCCAACCCATTGTAAAACCCAGAAGCTGCATAGGCTATAGTTGTGGTTGCACCGCTAGTGGCGACTAACGTGAGAGTGGTAGCGCGATATTGAGGTATGAACTGCATGTCACCCGGTAAGTTTGGTACTGAGATGACATCGAACTCACCAGAGTAGTCTGCCCACGACACAATGTGAAATTCGTCGCCCTCTTGAGGCTCAAAACTGCCTAGAAGTGACACATTGATTGTGCCTCCCAACGTCGCGCTTGAAGTGAACAACAATTGATCGTATTGCGTACTGTCTGTGAAAGCAAACTGCCGTCCACTCAACTCACAGTTGAACGTTGCGGACGTGCCGAGAAGTACATCTGAGTTGAATCGCAATGGTGCTGTCAGTGACGAAGTTGTCGTAGGTAAAGCACCGGCAGATATGGCCTGAGGTTCGAATACAAAAACTGATAAATCTTGAGGTCCACTGCGCGCGTTTGTGACCGCGCTAGAAATTCCAGTAATTTCTGGAGTTGGACCTGCCGTTGAAGTGATCACGTAACCAATTTGTAGAGCCGGCGATCCAACGAATTCCGTTGTTCCTTGAGCGCGAATGAGTCCATCAACCTTAACATTGCGTTTTTGTGGCGGGCTTTGCGTATCATCGGTTGAACCTACAAACTGAAGCGTACCGGTTTCCGCGACTCCCATTTCGAATGTGCACGGATTGCACGGCTCTCCTTCCGAGCCGAGCACAGATGTCGTTACTTCGCCGTTTTCACCAAAAACATACAGGTCAACGCCATCATTTGACTGTATGCGAAACTCAGCATCTTCTTTGTTGATTATAAATGTTTCGGTTGCTGTGACTCCAGATCCTAGAACTGCTGGGTTTGCCCCGGAGGGTGAATCTGCCACGGTGAATGTGGAGCTTTCTATTGCAGGTACAGTAACGTTGCCGGACTGAAAAAGAAACTCGTCTGTTTCAATTGGCGGCTCATTGCCAATGTATCCACCATACTGGGCATACGCCTGCAGTGTTGCATCATCAATCACAACATTACCTAGCGTATTGGTTGCATTGGGGTTGACTTCAACCATGCCTCCGGTTGCCTGAAGTTGACCTGATTGCACGTCTTGATGGAATGTTGCTACGCCGTTGTCTTCTACAGTTATGGTTCCAGTGGACACACTTCGATTTTGTACATCCATTGAGCCATTTTCCGCCACAAATATTCCGTCGGGCTGAATTATTTCACCGGTTTGCAATCCTTGTGGATCTTCAAATGTCACAGAGCCGTCGCCATCTACTCGCAATACAATTCCATTTTCTATGGTTGAAGGAGGGTGAAATGTGTGATTGCCAGAGCTGAATCTAAATTGTGGCGGAACAGCGGCATTCGTCGAGCATGTTGCAGTGCCAAAATTGTCTGAGTCTTGAGTGAAATTGAACGAGTCGCCATCTTGCAAGAAGACAGTGCCCGTGGTGCCTACTTCAAATTTAATGTCTATATCAGCTCCTCCAGAACTAGATTGAATTGTGCCATCTTCTAGCACAAATAGGGATGAGTTGTCGCCAGAAATCTGTATCTGACTCAGATCTAGAATTCCGCCATTCTCCAATTTGATAATGCCATCAACGGCATTAATGTCGCCTTCGAATACACCGCCTTTGAGCAACAATTCAACACCCTCAATGCTCGATCCAATACCGCTCTGAGACTGCATATTGTCTACAAATATCGTGACAGGGGTATCAGACTGGGTGTTTGCTGCGATCATGAGTGCTTCCGCTATGGTTGCAACCGTTACAGAGAGTGAGCGTCCTAACTCAACTGTACCATCATTGATGGATAATGTTCCGATTGTTGCTCTGTCTGCAGGATTGTTAGGGTTGTCTTCATCCACTGTTGACACGAATAGAACGCCACCATTGGTGACACTAGCGCCTCCAATATCAACTACACCAATTATTTCAACTCTACCGTCACGCACTACGGCAATACCATCGCCGCTGACGCTACTGTTGGTTGAAAATTCAGTGTTTTGGGCCGATGATCCAAGTCGCGAATGTTCATCAACAAACACGTTTCCGCTTCCAGTATACCCCAAGTCTGCAAATTCTATTTCACCCGAGAGAATGTTCACCTGTCCATTGTTCACAAAGCGCACTTCAATTCGAGTAGTACCAGTGCCATTGCGTTTGACAACGGTACCGTTGTTTGTGAACTGAGGTGCGCCGAACACGCGATCTAAATTCTCGTCACAATCGATAAACACTGTTGCAGCGGTAGACACATGCCATCCACTGCTGTTGCGTGTATGTGTGATCGACCCGTCTGTCCAGACGAATTCTCCATCTACACGCAATAACGCATCGTCAAATATAAATGTAGATGCACCAACTTTCTGTCCCACTCCATTGCTTGGGACAACAAGCTCTAAGTTGTCTGCTGTTCCGCCACTCAGTTGAAGGTTGGCACAGTTTACTACATTGCCTTGCAATGTGCCAGCGGTGCATTGTAAGTGTGGCACGAAGTGGCTGTCAGCTAAAAAGTTAATTGTTCCTGCATCACAGACTATTGGACCACTTCCCGCGAACGAAGCGGACGTTGCAATGGCAGTTTGTGCGCCAAAGACACGTATACTACTAGAAGTGGAAATCGTACATAGGCCGCTTAGTGTGTTGGTGCGATTAAACTCACACAGCGCATTGTCGAGCGTAGTTTCACATGTATTGGAAAACGTAGTGTTGAGATCAAACCAACAAGAACCATTTGATATCTCAAGGTCGCCATGGCATACAAACTCCGGTGAGCCGGATACTAGACGGAATGAACAGGTATTTGTCATGCTACATAAAGCACCCGGCTGTACGAGAAACTGCGTATTGTTGTCGTGCATAAAAAAGGTGGAGCCGTCTATTGCACATGTTCCAAATACCGAAACAACGCTACCATTGCGCAGGATTTTAGACGAAACTGAGGAAATCGTGCAATTTGCAGAGGTAGCAATAACGA
>JAUHYX010000132.1 GCA_030426285.1 bacterium | reverse complement strand
TTGGACAGGACACGCTTGATTTTTGCTAAACGAGCACTTGTAACCATGAGCGAGAATCAACCTAACAGCTTACTTGTCAGCTTCTCCCATCACAGGATCAATAGAACCAATAATCGCAACCACGTCGGCAATCATAGATCCTTCTGCCATCGGTTGCAACGCGGCTAGATTGCTAGAACTCGGGCTGCGAATCTTCAACTTCCAAGGATGACCGGTACCGTCTGAAACGATATAAACACCAAATTCACCTTTAGGTGCTTCGATAGCTGTGTAGGTTTCACCCTCTTCAGGCATGGTTCCAAAATTCACCAACATGAAGTCATTGATAAGCTCTTCCATCTTGGTGTAGATTTCACCCTTGCGAGGCATAACTTTCGCAGGTTGGTCCGCCAACACAGGTCCTTTTACGTGCTCCAGTTTGTCCAGAATCTGATGACACAACTTCACGCTTTCTTTGTTTTCGGCAACGCGAACTTGGAAGCGACCCCAGCAATCACAATCTTCATTTGTGATGACATCGAATTCTACCTGATCGTAGAACATGTACGGATGATCGCGACGCAGGTCATGATCAACACCCGAACCGCGCAAGCAAGGACCTGTTAGTCCCAATCCAATCGCTTTGTCCTTTGGCATATAGCCAACGCCAGCCATACGATCCACAAAAATCCGATTCTTGTTGATCATTGCTTCGCATTTCGCGAGTTGATCCGGGAACTGGTTCAAAAACTCGCGTATGTCAGCCAGCACATCGTCGGAGATGTCAGATGCGACACCACCGATTCGGGAATAACTTGTTGTAAAACGCGCACCGCAAACCTTTTCGAATAGGTCATACATCTTTTCGCGTTCGGCAAATGTCCACAAGAACACCGTAAGTGCGCCAACATCCATACACGTGGCGCCCATTGCCATCAAGTGTGAAGATATACGAGCGAGCTCACACATAAGCATGCGCACCCATGTTGCTCTTTCAGGAACTTCGACACCGGCAGCATTCTCAATTGCGAGTGTCAGAGCCACATTATTTGACATTGGAGCTAAATAGTCGAGACGGTCGGTATGGGGAATAAACTCATGGTATGTGCTGTTTTCTGCGAGCTTCTCGAAGCCGCGGTGCAAATACCCCAATTCAGGCACGCACTTGGTAACAGTTTCTCCATCCATGCGAACAAGCACTCGCAACACACCGTGTGTGGCTGGGTGCTGTGGCCCCATGTTCAACACCATTTCATTTTCCAACGGATCATCGATGGTCACCGTTGTGTCGTTGTCCATCAACTTCGCTACGATCTTGCGCTGGCGTTCGCCGTGGATACGCTCGAGTACTGCTGACCCTCCAACAGGGATCGTTTCCGTAGACATGTCTATTCCTCTTTGTAAAATGTGCTCTTTCACGCAGGCGACAAATTAACAAAAAAGCCGGGTCAGAACAACCCAGCTTTTCTTTCTTTACATGTGCCCGAAACAGGAGTCGAACCTGCACACCCTTGCGAGTACTGCACCCTGAATACAGCGCGTCTGCCAATTCCGCCATTCGGGCATGTTTGCCTAGACACGCAAATTAGCACAATGCAAGAAGTGAACCAAGCAATGTGCATAACTGCCTGCCAAAATCACGCTTCTTGCAATGTTTGAACAATGTTGAGATAACTTTGGTAGCGATCGGGGTGAACACGTCCTTCCTCAACTGCTGCTTGCACTGCACAGGCGGGTTCGTGTACATGCGTACATGAATGAAATTTACATTCCTGTTGCACGGCTTCAATTTCCGGAAAATACCACTGAACCTGCTCGGGCTCTAGATCCCACACCCCAAACTCGCGTATTCCAGGCGTATCGACTAAATATCCACCACCGGGTGTCCGCAACAATCGCGCGCCTGTGGTCGTGTGCATGCCCTTAAATGTTTTTGTGGAAATCTCGCCGGTGTCCTGCACTTCCAGACCAAAAACTGCGTTGATAAATGTTGACTTTCCCGCTCCAGATGGTCCAGATATCACACATGTTTTGTCTGCGAGCGCTTCATACGCTTCTTGCACTCCCGCACCATCAGTTGAGCTCAAAAAGAACACAGGCACTCCTAATTCCTCGTACACGTACAAATCTTCCTGCATAACTTCTACGTCAAACAAATCGCACTTGTTTACAAAAATACATGCTGCAAGCTCACCCTGCTGCGCTGCAATCAAATAGCGATCGATCAGACGCTTGTTGTAGAATGGATCTGCGGCCGCGACGAATACGACTAAAACGTCCATATTTGCGGCAATGATGTGCGCTCCCCCCTTGTGCGCCGGCGCTTTTCGCATAAGTTTCGTTTCGCGCTCGAGCACTTTGTAGATAAGTCCTTCTCCAGCATCTTGCGCATCGTCAAGCTCGTCAATCCTGGTAACCAACACATTGTCGCCAGCACATACCAGCGTTTCGCCTGCATTTTCAGACTGCACCGACCGCGCAACTCTGCAATTCAGGCGTTGGTCCGACGCGAGATCCACTTCCCAGTACGGTCCTTGCACACCTACAACAATACCCGGTTCCAACTCGAGTGCAGAAATATCTTTGGACTCGGCCTCTGCTGAAATTCGCTGTCGCATAGGAGTTGACGGCGCCGTGGTGCCTTCTTCGTCCCATTTTCTGCGGTTTTTCCCTTTGCGCCATGACTTTTTCGCGCGCAGGGCATCACCGGAAACCTTACTCTTTTTCTTCCTTCCCATACCTGCAAACTACTGCTATCTTGAAAGTTTGCAAAAGGTATGTTGTTATGCTAAATTGCGCGTAATTCGGTATAACTAAACATGAGTAAGTAGTTGAATTATCGCTGGAAAGTAAGCGAAGCCTCTCATGATCAAATTGAACAACTAATATCTCGAGAAGTCAACGTCCCGCGCAGCATCGGCAGAATTCTGTCGTCACGCGGTGTGTCTACACCGGAAGAAGCTCGTAGTTTCTTTCAGCCATCGATGAAGGATCTTCATGATCCCTTCCTGATGCACGATATGGATAAGGCCGTAGATCGCCTTATGCAAGCGCGCGAAAACGATGAAGTGGTGTGGGTCTTTGGCGACTATGATGTCGACGGTACTACAAGTACGGCCATGTTGGTTACGTTCTTGCGGGAAATCGGAATTCGTTCTGACTATTATGTGTCGGATCGGTTCACAGAGGGATATGGCGTTTCAATAGACGGTCTGGATGAAGCTTTAAGCGAAGGAGCAACGCTGATGATTTGTGTCGATATGGGCACAACATCAGTAGATGCAATACGCGAAGCGCAGCAACGCGGTATTGAAACTATTGTTTGCGATCACCACGAGCCTGCCGAGGAACTCCCCGAAGTAGTAGCACTCCTTAATCCGATTAAGGGCAATTGTGACTATCCCTTCAAACACTTATGTGCTGGAGGAGTTACATTTAAGTTGATCCAAGCCTTTTACGAGCGAGAAGGAAAGCCGTTTTTGGCCTATGACTATTTGGACTACGCAGCAATTGCAAGTTCAGCAGACATGGTGCCGTTGACAGGCGAAAATAGAACGCTCGTTCATTTTGGACTGCAAAAAATCAATAGCTCTCCTCGAGCTGGTATCCGAGGTTTGTGTGAAGTCACGAATATCCGCGCCAAAAACATTGACTCAACGACGATTGTCTACAACTTAGCACCACGTCTCAATGCCGCAGGGCGTTTGGGTGATGCATCCAAAGCTGTAGACCTCCTCATGGTCTCAGATGAGTTGTTGTCGTTCCGTTTGGCCCAAGTGCTTGAGGCACTCAATCACCAGCGTCGGGTTATTGACGACAAGACCTTCAACAGTGCTCTAAAACAGGCCAAGAAGTTGTTGTCAGATCACCCCTACCGCACGCTTGTTTTGTACGATCCTGACTGGCACGTTGGCGTCATCAATATCGTTGCTAGTAGGATTGTGGAGCGTTTTCACCTTCCAACAGTAATGCTCACAAACCTTGACAATGTTGCCAAGGGTTCTGCCCGATCGATAAAGAACTTTGATATTCATTCGGCGCTCAAAAAATCTCAAGATTTGCTGTTGCAATTTGGCGGTCACAAATACGCTTCGGGTCTATCGCTGAAAGAAGAGAATATTCCCGAATTGCGTCGTCGGTTGGACGAATACTCCGCTGACCTGGTCACTGACGACATGCTCGTACCTGAGTTGCAGATTGATACGGAACTCAACCTCAACGAATTGAGCCCAAACTTCATCCGCTGCATTCAGAAATTCGCTCCGTTTGGTTACCACAACTCCAAACCAACATTCGTGAGCCGCAATGTGCAGGTACATCGCCGAGCTAAAATTGTGGGCAAAAATCACCTGAAGTTCCGCGCTAAACACGGAAACTTTTTGATCGATGCGATCGGTTTTAATCTCGGAGCAAAACAAAGTTTGTGCAACTCCGGTAAACCACTCTCTCTTGTGTATACAATTGAAGAGTCGACGCATCGCAACGCAAAAACACTTCAGCTGTACATCAAAGATGTGCGCTTAACAGAACAAGATGAGTTTGAATCTCGAGAAGAGACTCCACTCCAAACAGTTGAATCACTACAGGCTACGGGTATAGAAGATGGCAGGACACAGTAAATGGGCAAACATAAAGCACCGTAAAGCTGCGGCAGACGCCAAAAAAGGAAAGGTTTTCACGCGCATTAGCAAAGAGATTTCGATCGCTGCTAAGAATGGAGGTGGAGACCCAGACAACAACCCTCGTTTGCGCCTTGCGATGACAAGTGCTCGCAAAGCGAACATGAGTAACGACAAAATTACGCATGCAATCAAAAAGGGAACTGGCGAGCTCGATGGACAGAGTTACGATGAATTGACTTATGAAGGATATGCCCCACATGGCGTCGCTCTCATTGTTGAGACGGTAACGGATAATAAAAACAGAACGATTGCCGATGTGCGTCACTGCTTCAACAAATACGGTGGCAGTCTCGGGGAAACCAACTCTGTTGCATGGAATTTCTCGCGCAAAGGCACCATCACAATTGCTAAGAATGATCTCACCGAGGATGATATTCTCGAGCATGTATTGGAATCTGGCGCTGAGGATTTTACGCCAACTGATGACACATACATTGTGCTTTGCGGCACTGAAGAGTTCAACGATGTTCAGGAGTACTTTAACAACACTGATTTGGACGTACAAGAAGCTAAAACAGATTTGATTCCTGGTACAACAGTGAATATTGACTCTGTGGATGCGGCTAAAAAAGTGATAAAGTTTCTCGACAAAATGGAAGAACTCGACGATGTCCAGAATGTGTATTCAAATTTTGAAATCGACGATGCTATCGCCGAACAGCTGAGCGAATAATGCGGATCTTGGGCATAGATCCAGGATCCCTGATCTGTGGGTTCGGCGTCATTGAGTGCAAGGGTAAAAATGCCACAATGATCGAACACGGTGTCGTGCATGTCGCAAAGGCCGGTGGTGCGGCTACCATGCCGTTGCGTATGAAAACCATTTTCGAGCGTATCGAAGCACTCGTAGAGCGTACCATGCCGGACGAAGTTGCAATAGAGTCTGTGTTTCACGCCAAAAATGCCAACTCACTTATCAAGCTTTCACATGCACGTGCATCTGCACTGTTGCCTGCAGTTTTACGAGGAATTCCCGTTGCGGAATATGCTCCTCGCGAAGTAAAAAAGTCTGTTACGGGCAATGGGAATGCCGACAAAACGCAAGTGAGCTACATGGTCATGAACATTCTCAACATTGCTGAAACACCGGAATTTAATGATGTCACCGACGCGCTAGCAGTTGCACTTTGCCACAACAACCGCTGTACCTCTCCTGTGTCACGAGCTCGCTCTTGGTCGGAATTCGTGAAAGACAATCCGGATAAAATTAAGCGGCAATAGCCCTCTGCAATCTGTAACGTAGAACCCGTGACTCAAGCTCTAGTGCTCAGCCAACCGTATCTCGCGCGCCTTGTCGACGTTGACAAATACCAGTAGAAAGAGTCCAATAACAAAGAAAGCAATCAATGAAAGAATGGCCATGCGCGACGAAGACGTAAGCTGTGTGATCACTCCGAATACCAGTGGCCCCCAAATGGCTGAAAACTTATCAAACACAGAATAAAAGCCAAAGTATTCGGAACTGTGCTCTTGTGGAACGCATGAGGCGTACAAAGAACGTGATAAACTCTGACTCCCTCCCATTGCAATTCCTACGACAGCTCCAAGAATCATGTACTCCGTTCCAGTTGTCATAAAGTAGGCGTATACCACGATGCCGCTCCATAACACGAGGGTCGTCATAAGCGCTGCTTTTGTAGAAATTGCGCTTCCGTATTTACCAAACAACCACGCGCCTGGTGCGGCCACAAACTGAATGATGAGCACTGTGAGCATAAGTGTACTTGTGTCCAGCTTCAACTCATTTGTACCAAAGCTTGTAGCCATGGAAATCACTGTTTGAATACCATCATTGTAGATGATGAACGCCAGCAGAAACAGTGCAAAGTGTTTGAACTTCACTATGCGTTTCAGCGTTTTGAATGTCTGTTGGACTCCAATTCGGATATACTCTACAACTGAAATACGTCTTCTTTGTTGTTCGCGTTGTGTAGCGGCTTGTTGCTTTGGCATGCCCGCAATTGCATAGGCACCAAACAGCGCCCACCAGATAGCGGCCGTAAGCATTGCTAGCCTTGCTGCTTCTCCTGAACTGAGTCCAAAGTCTTCGGCTCCAGAAACGAGCAATAAGCTCATTAGATATTGTATGCCACCGCCTATGTAGCCGTACGCATACCCTTTTCCGGAAATGGTGTCTTCGTCACTCGTAGATGTTGCAGAGAGTTCGGGGATAAAAGCGTCGTAAAACACATTGCCACCCACAAAACCAATCTGTGCCACGATAAAGAGAACGGAAGCTAAAACAACGTCACCTGCACCGGCAAAATACAGCAGTGACGCGGCCAAACAGCCCGCATAACAAAACACTTTTAAGAAAGCGACACGCGACGAACTGACATCGGCAATCGCACCGAGCACAGGAGCGAGGATAAAAGCACACAACGCTGCTAGCGAGGTAATGTAACCCCACAAAGCATCTGGTTGTAACAATGTTCCAAACAGTTCGAAACCGCCTTCAGGTACGATAGACTTAGAAAAGAGGATGGGAAGAATTACCACCACAGTTGTAGTGTAATAGGCCGAATTGGCCCAATCGTACATTGCCCATCTGCGAATGTGTTTTTTTGACAAGTCCGAGTCTGTTGTATCTACACTCATGATGTTGCCGGCTCCTACCTGGTTTTGAAACGTATGTCCGCCGGTTGAGGCGTGTAAGGAAATCTCGTCGTAGAATTTGCAACTCTGAGAAGAGTTCCCGCACACAACTGAGCCGCACGAGTTGCCTTGCCAAAGCGAATCTTCTGAATTTCATCTCCTGGCTGATGATAGTCTTCGTGTTCTCCGGAAAAGAAGAACAAGACAGGGATTCCATACCGTGCAAAATTAGCTTGGTCTGACCTGAAAAAATAGCTCTCGATGTCATACGAAAGCACAAATGGATTGTCGAGCAATTCATTGACACGCTCATTCTCAATAGTGAGTTCGGCACAACGCAAAGCTCCACCTATCGACAAAGAGTCTTCCGCATTGCGGCCAACCATGTCAACATTCAACATGGCGTCAATACGATCAATTGGTATATGTGACTGCTCAACAAAAGCGCGCGATCCGTACAGCCCCTTCTCTTCGCCGCTAAACCACAAGAACACAATGCTGCGATCTGTGACTGCATTGCTTTTCACAAAGGCCTCTGCCACGCTCATAACTGCAGCGGAACCAGAAGCATTGTCGTCGGCACCATTGAAAATCGAATCGATAGACTCTCCAACTGGCTCGCCTGGAATAACCATTGGGTTCGAATGTCCTACATGATCGTAATGCGCGCCCAACACAACATATCGTTCTGGCTGGGTATTACCAGGCAGGACTGCAGCAACATTGTACACAGTATGTTGCTCGCGCACAAAGCGAATCTGCAGGCGTATTGTGGTATTGTTCCAGAGATGTGCGTTGCGGTCTCCTGTTGTCCAGCGTGATATTGCAGAATCCAGAGAACTCATGGAGCCAAACAGCGCTTCAACCAATGTTTCATTGCCTGTGAAGGCTGGAACAGCCGGCTGAGAAACAATATCGAGCGAAACTTTTGACGATGACATATCAACACCAAGTAAAGAAGGCCACCGCGGTGCAAAAGAGCGCGACCAGCCCTTGTGTTCAGTGGATCTAAGTATGACAATTGCTTGCGCTCCTTTCTCGGCCGCAACGGCAATTTTAGTTTGTGTGTACGAATACCACGACTGCCTGCGTCTTCGTTTTCCTTCAGAATTCTTGTCCGTCAAACTATCTGGTTCCCCGGCGACAACCACCACCACGGCTCCTGAAACATCCAACCCTTCATAGTCATTATATGCATACTCTTCGCTGTCTATTCCAAAACCAGCAAACACGAGATTACTCGACTGTACCTTGCCAGTATCCGTTTGCATAAATGGAATGAAGGCAGATCCAAGCGGCATGGTTTTGCCGTCTATTTCGCAAGAAGTATGAATCGTGTCTAAATCGGTTCGCGACACCGTATACGGCAGCAAGAATGAATTGCCAAGAGGTTTGAGCCCTAAACTATCCACAAATCGGGCAATATAGTGAGCGGATTCGTCGAGCTCAGGACTAGGTGTATCGCGCCCCATTCTCTTGTCATCAGCCAACCATATAACATGTTCCTTTAGAGTCTGAGAAGAAACTGCCCGCATCAATTGTTGTGTTTGATCAGCTGGGTAGTCTTGCGCCAACACTGAGTTGGCTGCGCACAAAAGTGCCGCACAGCAACACCACAGGTGGGCATGCCATTGAGTTAATATTGATTTTTGCATGTGCAAATCTAGTCTGTCTACACACAAGCTTCAAATGAATACCATAATTGGCGGTTCTTTTCGTCATAGAATCCAAATAGATGATTCGTTCACTTAGGATAAAAAAACACCATGCCATATGATCCGATGCTCGTCGCTCCGATGAAAGAGGAGTTGACATCGAAAGGAATCGAAGGATTGACAACAGCCGACGAAGTGGTTGCGGCATTTGAACGCCCAGGCACAACTCTTGTTGTGGTGAACTCTGTTTGTGGGTGTGCAGCTGGAACAGCGAGACCTAGTGTGATAGCAAGTTTGGAAGCAGACATCACTCCAGACCATGTAGTGACTGTTTTTGCAGGTCAAGACATTGAAGCAACGAACAAAGCACGGGAATTCTTTGAAGGAATGCCACCTTCGTCACCGTGTTTTGCACTGCTGAAAGACGGTAAACTTCAGTTTATGATTCACAGATACCAGATTGAGTCAAATTCACCTGAAGTTATCGTGGAAGCGCTGAAAGAAGCTTATGCAAAATTTTGTGCATAGTTGATTCTAGCGTAAACGTAGGCTCTCTTTCATAGGCAAGAGAGTATTAGAGAAAAGCAAAAGCGGTCCGTGATTACTTTCACGGACCGCTTTTTTTCTATTTGTCCATTTCTTTCCAGAAGATCTCGTTTCGGAGCTCTACTTGCCACTGTTGCAATTCTTTTTGCTGCTTTTTCTGCAGCGCAAATTGTCGAATAATTTCTGCATCGGAACCCCGTTCCGGAATATGCGCTTCGTAGTACTTGCCTCGCATAACAACGTGAAAGGCAGGTTTACTCGGCTGGAGGTTGTATGGCAGTGCTTCTGTAACATCGCCATTCTCCATGTTGATAACGGTGGTTCTCAACCCATCTGGCAAGTCGCCTACATCGGTGCGTTCGAGCCAAAGACCATTGCGAGCTCTCGTTTCGTCCTCTTCTGAATATCTGTCGA
>JAUHYX010000131.1 GCA_030426285.1 bacterium | reverse complement strand
CTACTATATATATCGCGACCCTGAAATTGCTGATATCGACCAGGACGGTGACCTCGATATTGTTATTCCTCATTTGTATCCCTTTGGGTCTACCACATTTTTGATCAACGACGGAACAGGGGCATTTGGTGATCCGCACGTTGCAGAAGGTGATGTAGGTTACCAAGTACACCGCTTTGTAGATGTTGATGGTGACGGTGATGTAGACATGATAACCGCCGGTATTCTGAATTACAACGACAAGGCCATCACTGTCACAATAAACAACGGCGAATCACCATCAACTAATGCCTCTTTTGGCGCTGACATGTATGCCACACAATTAGTTGTTGGGGATTTTGACAACGATGGTGATGTGGATGTGTTTGTGGCTGGACCAGAATTGGACATGCGTGACGGCGCGTATTCTTCAGGTCAGATCCTTAAAAACGACGGCATTGGCAATTTCACTGAGCATCAACGATTGAAAACAGGTTACGCAATGCCGTACCTTATACTAGTTGGCGAGCCTGTTGACATTGATGGAGATGGCGATCTTGACATTGTTTCCAATACAGAGATTGAACCTTTTACTGACCTTACTACTATCCAACCCGAAGTATGGCTAAACGATGGGACCGGGACATTTACTAACAAGATCATTCACGAGCAAACTGGCGACGTGATGCTTGGTATGGTTGTAGGAGATCTTGATGGCGATGGCGATGTGGACATGGTGTACGGCTCGTATGGCCATCCAGCTGCGTTTTTGGAAAACAAACAAGCCGTCCCCGAGTTGTCACTAGTACAGCCACTAGCAGTGCCAGCAGGAGCAACAACAGAAGTTACACTCAAGGGTGAATTTCTAGAACACAGAACGTTGCGTCACAAGTGGTTTAGTTTGGCAGAAGATATTCGTCGCGAAGACGTGGATGCCGGGTTTGTTGCAGATCTGCAAAGTAGTCCAATCTTGCCCGAATCCTCCGATAGCCAACCGAGCAACAGTATTTCCTTTGATGTCGCCCCGGCCACCACAGGCACAATTGCTGTGTTGGTCGACAATCAATACGGAGAGCAAGTAGTACTTCTCAATGTGTTTGGTGGGACAATGAATCCTCCTACCTTGCAGTCTACACCATTCACTCACACGATTGCCACGACGGGGAACGCATCTCTCGTTTTTGAAGAGAGCATGAATATTCAAGGTGTGGAAGACGGGCGTGTAGCCTTGCACAGCAACTTGACAGGTACTATGACCACGCGCGCTCAATTGACTGTGAGCGGCGCCAATGTTGCCGTACAATTTGACAGAGACTTTTACCCCAATGAAGAGGTGTATGTCACCGTGACCTCCGCAACTAGTCAAGGTGGTCTGGTTGTCAGCGAGGGACACACAATGCAGTTTCGAACAGCCCCGTCCCATGGTTACGGTACATTTACCGTAAAAAAGGAAGGTGGCTCTGACACAAGAGATGTGGCTGCTGGTGACTTTGACAATGATGGAGATATCGACATTGCTTGCGCGAACTACGATGGTCACAGTCAAACAATTCTCTGGAACGATGGTACCGGGACTTTTTCGCAAGAGTCTTTTGGTGAGCGTGAAATGGCAGGTGTGGCCGCAGGGGATATTGACAATGACGGCGACCTCGACCTTCTGTTCGTAAATCAAGAAATAAGGGACATTGATCCCATTAAACACGTGTTTGACGGTGCCGACGAGTTCGCAAGTGAGTTGTGGATTAATCAGGGTGACGGTGAGTTCAAAATTCAAGCATTCCATTTGCCATTTGCGTATCAACGGAATATGCAGGGTGTTGACTTTGCTGATGTCGACAATGACGGTGACCAAGACGCAGTTATCGCTCGCTTTGCTGAACCAATTCTTATGCGCAATTGCGGCGATGGTCACTTTGGATTTGAGAGAGTGTTTGACTCTGTGGCTACACGTAAAATATATGACTCACATGTTGTAGATCTCAACAATGATGGTGCTGTAGATGTTGTATTTGGAAGCTACGCGAACCCTGACGGTCAAATAGAAATATGGAAAAATCTCGGCGATGGGACATTTGCTCAGCAAGTAATACCCGAAGTTGATGGTTATCGCATTAAGTCAGCTGATATCAATGGTGACGGACGTATTGACCTAGTTTGTGCCTCGCTTAGCCAGCCTGCGACGATTCTGTACAATAATGGTGACTTCGACTTTGATGTAGAGTCAATTGCCCCAGCTGGTTCTCGCGGCCTTGGCGTTGGAGACCTCGACGGAGATGGAACGCAGGATATCATTTTGGGGTATGGCAATGCACCCGATATTATCATGATGAATGATGGTACCGGCCAGTTCTCTTCGCACTACACAGAAGATGACGAAGGGTGGTCGCGCGATATGGAAGTCGTTGACCTCAATGGCGACGATGCACTCGATATCGTGATCGCAAACTCGAGTAATCAGGGGCAGGGTATACTTATCAATACTCCGCGAGTACATCTTACGCACCTTTCTGCTGCCACGAGTGCAACTGCCACGCAGAGTAGTACTATCTCGCTTGAGTATTCTGGTGAAATGGATGCCGAAACCTTTACCACAGCCAATATTCGCGTATGGGGATCGCAGTCGGGGCTACTTTCTACAAATGCCGTACTGAGCAGCAACCCTGGTACAACTGCATTGACAATTGCGCTCCAACGACAGCCAATTGTCAGTGAAAGACTAACATTCTTTGCCGACAATTTCGAAGATGCGGACGACAATGTGCTCTACAATTTTGAGAGTCATGTAACAACTGTATTGTCTACTACCGGCTCAGCATCACTTGCAGAGCGGCCCATCGCAGACCTCAATGCAACCGTCGTGCGCAATGCTGACATGAATGGTGATGGTGTCTCAGACATTATTGCGTTGGGGGCAGATGGTGATCTCCACATCTTGGTGTACGACACTTCTACCGGAACTGCGGCAACGGTCACGATTGACCCAGGCATAGATCCTGTTGACTTTGCACTTGGCGACGTTGACAATGACGGAGATATTGACATTGTTTTAGTTTCGACAGGAGCCTTCGGTGTTTCTCTGCGCAACAATGGCGATCTCGCATTTGCTCTCAGTAATTTCGTTCATGCTACCAACATTCGCCGCGGCATACTCTTGGCAGATGTTGACTATGACGGCTACTTAGACTTGTTCATCAATAGCCGCTATTCTGCAAGACCGCTTAATGGGAACGGAAACTTCGGTTGGGGGAATGGCATCACATTGTCAGCTCCTGTTACGTATGTGAACGGCAACCAGGCGCAGGCTGAAATTGTTTCGGTTAGCTTGAACAAAGACAATGTATCTGACTTTCTCATAGCTGGCAACTACGGGCTTTTGGCGATTACAGGCACACAAGAAAAACTACAAACGATATACTCTCCTTTGAGCGGCTTTGAGAGCGGTAGTAACGATCCTATGGCCATGGCAGCCGGTGATGTGAACAATGATGGTGTAGATGATGTGGTTCTTAGTAATCACTCAGATTCCACATTGATTATGCTCTCAAATGGTCAAATGTCCTGGACGCCAACATTGCTTTCAACAGCAGGCTATACGCATTTGGAATTGGCAGATATTACAGGCGACGGAAATCTCGACTTGGTAGGTCTGACAACAGATGAAGTAGTGCTGCAGGAAAATGATGGCACAGGTGTTTTTGCCACATCGGCAACCGTTCAACTCGTGGGACGCGACCTCTCCGTTGGTGATATCGATGGAGACCAAGATGTCGATATCATAACAATTACCGATGACAATCGAGTATCTGTTTGGTTCAATAGTCCAACCATACCAACAATCACAAACCTTACACCTAATGGAACAACTGCTTCCTTAAATGGAGCTACGTTGGTTGCATCAGGACATTTCAATTGGGATGCTGCGGTGACAATGGAGTACCTCGACGGCACCGGAACTCCAATTGGAACGTATCAGCCAATGTCCACCCAAACTACTACCTCGAGTATAACTGCGGCTGCATTACCGGGATCGTTCACAACAATGGGCACAATAACACTCACTATTGATGACTATGTGGGTAGCACCTCGACATCGCTTACAGTGATTGACCAGTTGTACGGCCGGCATGATTTTGTGGTTGGCAGTGGTACTCGCACGATAGATGTGCTTAACAACGACGAGGGTTCTGGCGTAAGTATCGTGAACCCAGGCGTCGCAAATTGGGGAAATACCAGCGTCAGTGGAGCTGCAATTGAGTATACTCCGAATGTGGGTTTTGCTGGAATTGATGAGTTTGCATACGAGTTTGGTTTTGCTGGTGGTACGACAACTTCAGGCACGGTTACTATTTATACAGAGCCTGAATTCGACCTGCAAGCAGAGCTCTCATACGAGCAACATGTAGAACAGGGTGGAGACATTACCCGCTTAAAGCGTCCACGCGGAGCAGCTGTATCTGCCAATGGTGAGCATGTGTATATTGCTGCCTACGGGTCAAAGGCCGTAAGTCATTTTGCACGCAGCTCCACGAATGGTCATCTCACATTGGTGGACTATGTTTCGGCAAGCAACCAAGCATTGTCTTATGTAACCCAAGTAGCGCTGTCACCAGATGGAAGACATTTGTACACAACCTCGCGCAATGAGTATGCCGTTGGGGTGTTTGATATTCACCAAACAACTGGAAGCCTTACGTATGTTGGTAAGGCAAAACGCAATGTAGACGGCGTCAATGGATTAAAAAACGTTGAGGACATCGCTATTAGCCCAGATGGAAGAAATGTGTATACTGTCAGTTCCTCAGACCACAAGCTCACCGTGTTTCAGCGCGATCGCGAAACTGGTCTACTATCGTATGTTGAGCGGTTCAAAGACGGATCAGATGGCGTTACCAAATTGCGTACTCCGCGTGCTGTTGCCGTGAGTTCAGACGGTAAGAACGTGTATGTTGCATCGTATAGCGACAATGCCGTTAGTGTCTTTTCTCGAACAGAAGAATCAGGTGAGTTAACATACCTTGGTTTTGAGAAAGATGGCTCAGGTGGGGTTGACGGTTTGCGAGGCGCGAGCGGTGTTGCGGTCTCACCAGATGGTTATCAGGTAACCGTTACTGGCTACCGGGACAATGCTTTAGCTGTATTCACACGTGCAACAACAGGTACATTGACATTTGTAGAGCGTTTTAAAGACAATGCAGACGGTGTTGATGGATTAAACGGTGCGTACCAGCATCGCATTAGTCCAGCTGGGCAGAATATTGTTGTGGCTTCTCGTGGCGAAAATTCCGTTGCAAACTTTGTGCGTTCCGCTAGCTCTGGAACAGTCAGCTATTCCGATCGAGTGAAGCGAAATATAGATGGAGTGCAGGGGTTGTATAACCTAATGAATATTGCCGTTGACCCACAAAGCTCCACAGTGTACGGCATGGGTAACTACGACAATTCAGTTTCTGTGTTTGCACTTGAACTCAATGCACCAGACAAACAATCTGCCGAAGCTGAGACTCATCATGCTCCCACATCTCATGTGGTGAATGTGTACCCAGTGCCAACAACTAACAAGCTGTATGTAGAATTTGATTCTGAGTTCAATGGAGCCGAATACAGTGTGTTTGATGTATCCGGACGCAACGTGCCCGTGAGTATTAGCAATGCTTCAAACGAGCTTTTGGTTGTGGATACACATGCAATTGCGCCAGGAGTGTATTACCTTCATATACTTCCAGAAGAGTCTACAAATCAGGCAGGTGTCGTTGTTGAATTTGTAGTTGTGAAATAGTCTATTGCTGCACGTAGTTGCAACAAGGAGAAGTAGTCGTGGTTCAGGTTTGCAGGCTTAGGTCATTTGCGCCAAAATTGTCCCGGATTTACACTACCTGCAAACACATTTGAAAAAACGATTTTTTCGTCAGCGTCTAAAGATTCTCTATACAAAAGTTTCAGGCGCAACACAGTATTGTGTTCTCCCTGAAACACCGGGGTTGAGAGGGACCAGTAGTGGTTTGGAGGCAGAAACCGTGTGTGGTAGCTGTTTCCACACGTACTGGGCCGTATGTATTCTATGTCTCTCCACACTCCAAATTTATCTTTAGCTTGGAGATTCATATACAACTGACTGTCTTGAGCATTAAAGAACAGTGTGTCGTTTGTGGTGTTCACTATGTAAACCGGATGTTCGGCAATGCCGTCTTCATTTGCTGTGGTTGTTGCACCAGAAACACGCACATCCAAACGACGCGATTGAGTTGTAAAGTTGAGGTTACCTATATGTTTGTACATATTTGGTACGTCAGCCCATCCACCAGCACTTCTCAGTCTTCGCAGGTCAGGAGACTGCACACAATAGTATGAAACATGCATAACATTTGTGTTGAGAGCCTCGCCAACTGTCTCTGCAAAAAGGTTTGAGACAGCAATGAGGAGCAAAAAGGAAGACAAAAAACGTCGCATAGTTACGTGTATACTCGTGTTTCTAAAAACAGTGATATAGCTAGTTGCGAAGACACATTATTCGCCATTCAGGTTACCACTTCAAGAATATCCCAATATCCATAGTGGGTAACACATCTTTAAATGCTGGAAAATCTGCCCCAATGGCAATATTGACTCCGAAGCCAAATTCGCTGCCGCTGTGCCAGTCTCCGCCGAAAAGAACATGGGGGCCATACTGAACATACGTTCCCCTGTAGATTTCGATGCCATTGATGTATTCGTATTCTTGGACTTCACGAGACGGTCCTACGCCCAAAGAAGCGTACAAATCTCCCCATACGTAGTACTTCACTCCTGTGGAAAACCCCAAACTGCTCTCTGGAAAGAAGCCGACGCCACCATAGATAGCCAACTGTGATTCAATGCCAAAGCGGTGTTGAAAGCGGAGACCTGCAAAAGAATATGTAGCGCCAATACCAAAACCCATAGAAGTACAGTTTCTAGATACGCTATCTTCAGCTGTTCCATCCTCTGTTTGCATATTGCTCAGATGCGTGAAATATTCACGATTGCCATTAGCATACAGAATCATAAACACTTGGTCTTGACCAATTCTTGTGAGAGAGGTATCTGCGGGAGGCAGTCGTGAGTATACAATCACATCAGATAGTATTTCACTTACCGAACATTCGATCTCCTCGCTATTTAACTTTACTATAATGTCTTGTGCACGGCATGTCGCAGAGAATGCTGCCAGTAGAATGATTATAGTCACGAGGAAGAGTTGCATTGCCAGGCATCGGATTTGTTTTCACAAGCAATTACTCGTTGAACTTAACAAATTGCAGGTGATCTTCCCAATTTCCATGAATGCGCAAGTATTTGCGCATATAGCCTTCTCGCTCAAATCCTAATTTCTCAACAACTCGGATAGAGGCGTCGTTGCGCGGCATGATATTGGCCTCTACACGGTGGAGCTTCAACGTTGAAAATGCAAAGTCAACTGCAGCTGCGAGCGCTTCACGCATGTAGCCATTGCCTTGCGCCTGTTCGTCTAGACTATATCCGAGGTGACACGACTGAAATGCGCCAAACACAATGTTATTGAGATTTACAGACCCTAGCATCGTGTCTTGTGAGGGAGGAAGAATAGCAAAACGAATGTGCTGTTTCTGTCCTGCATACTGTTCTTCTAGGTGCAATTGTTTGCGAATGGAGCGCTCATCAAAATACAGATGATTGCGGAGGGGAGTCCATGGCGCGTGAAATTCGCGGTTGCGCATGCGAAAATCACGCACCATCGACGTAAGCTCTCTGTCAAGCGAGACTAATACAAGTCGCTCTGTTTTAATTGTATATCGCGCTTGCATCTTGCCTCACAAAAAAATATCAATAGCTGTATCTGACACCAATATGTGCATTGGTGTTGTCTTGAAACTGACCAAAAAACGTATGCTGTTGTTCTCCAAAAAACACATTCGCACCTGCTTCGAGTAACACATTGTCAGTAGCTTTGTATGCGAATGTAGGCTTTACGTACCCATCCCGATCAGAGGGAGAATAGTACGTGAATGTAGTAAATGTTGCAGTTTGATCAAACAACTGCCAGCGCAACCGCATAGTCACTACGCTTCGCAATTCATCCTTAGAGAGTGGTCCTGCGGTGGAAAGATACTCATCATAATCTTGCATCCACTCAGCATAGTACTGCAGACCTATTGTTACATCTGATACTAGTTCTCGCTCGAGCCCTGCAAGTACTCGTACTTCGTTGTTGCGAACAAATGGGTTTGAGCTAGAGGATTCTTCACCGGAGTCGTAGTATCCAATTTCAATATTGCCAATACCACCGAGAAGTGGTGTACGGGCGCTCGCTCCGTATGCAGTGAGATGAGGAAAATAGAGAAGTTGGCGCTCAGGTAGAAAACCTTCTGGTGTTTTCCAGAATCCGTCAAACACATACAAAGCCAATTCGGTTGCGTCCACGCGAGTAAAAACCCGCACGGCAAACTCTTGGTCGTCAAAAAACGTGTTTCGAGGTTCGTCTTGGGCGATGCCATTGCGTCCGACAATTGACCCCATCATAGGATTCCAATAGCTGAGCCGTTCTCCTGAAATGTACTGTGACGAGTTCGAGACGGGAATGTACACGAATTCTACGTTGACGATATCTGTATATGCACTGAGCCGTACTGCGTCAGAAGGTGCTTTGAGATATTCAACGTCTCTGCCGGTAAAAAAAGAGATCCAGTCTTTCGGAAACAGGTCGTTGATAAACAACATGTCACCCGTACCCCATGTGAGAATTTGCCTTCCAACCCGCATGTCAGCCACACCAAACAACGAGAAGTCAACATTGGCTAGGCGCAGGTCAGTGATGGCTTCTTCTGTCACTGCATCGTAGCCTACATCACCTTTCAGATTAAGATAGCCAAAGTTCAGGTCTGTTGTTGTTTGAATTTGCAGGCGCGCTTCTGCAAGCGATTCATTCTTTTGAGTTGAGTCTTCTTGTAGTCTCATGCCGTAGCGGGCGTCTACAAAACCAACAACTTCGGTGTAGGCTTCGTCGTACAAATAGTCTTGCCAACCTGTTTGCGCATGCAACGTCGCAACAGTACTCGTAGCCAGAACGGCTACGAGTATACTTGTTACGAGTAAAGAGTTGTTTTGAATAGTAGTCATTGTTCTGTCACTTTTCATAGTTGTTGTACTTTATCTGCGGGCTTCGCGAGGAGCGCGGCGTAGATATCGTTCTGTGAAAATGTCATCGCTCAGACCAACATTGTATTCCACATCGGAGAACACTGCAACTGTGTGGCCACCTGAGAGCTCGTTAGTAACTTTGGATTTCACCACTGTTGGAATGCCGCCAATTGCTTTTGTTTCGAGGGCTTCTACTGTGCGGTAGTGCTTACCAGATTTGTCAAAGTAGTGTGCCTTTACCGGTAAAAACGTCGTTTTGTCAATCCAGATCGTATAGTGTGAAAACTCAACGGAGCCCTTGTCTTTAGGCGTGTTCTTCACCACATAGTGCTCACTCGTTGTCTCTACCAATTCGTGAACATCCTCGTTCAGGGATCTACCAGATACATCTTCATATACAAAGTCAGAACCTACAAAGCTCGTGCGTTTGTCAGAAGCGGCAATTCGTTTAACGAGATCGAGAGCAGGCAAAAACAACCAGCGATCGTCGTCTTTGGTGACATGTTTGTGCACCATAAACACCATTTTTCGAACATCGCTCGGTTGTTTGAAGTACACATAAAAGTTTTGGTCGCCGCCGTCCTTGATGTCTTTGCGCAGAATCGTCATTTCACGCTCACGAGTTCGGCCTTGATCATCTGTAATCGTCATATGCACATTTGCCTTCCCGTCGTCACCAGCATAGTAGGCAACATTATTTGCTTTGGTGACGATTTCATCTACACTTAGCGCAGCTCTTGCAGCCCATGCAGCGGAAGCCAGTACTACTAGTAGTGCTCCTGCAGATATCAGTGATTTCAT